>VXXH01000262.1 GCA_009835515.1 Candidatus Poribacteria bacterium | reverse complement strand
GTATACTATAGTATTGGATTAGGTTTTGAAGAGACACCTGCACCAACAATTCATCCGCTATTTGCGGTAAGGTCAACCAAAGGAGGAAGAAATGTTTCTATTTGTTATGAACGTCAGAAAAAAAATGGCTCTGAGTTTGGTTGCTGTTTTAATCACTGGATTGGGCATAGGAATTCCGGTTGCTGCCCAGACAGTCGTCATCGAAGATGGGTTAATTGGCTATTGGAGTTTCGATAAAGACACTGTAAAAGGCAAAATAGTAGCGGATATCTGGGGTAACCAAGATGCCGAGATCATAGGGGACCTTCAAATCGTACCGGGTAAGTTTGGAGAGGCAGTGCAATTGGGCGGCGGCGCGGGTGCCCGTATCCAAATCACCGATGACATCAAAAAAGCCGAACTCCCCACAGAGGAGATGACCGTAGAATTATGGGTGTGGGATGAGCAGTTCATCGAATGGGGTGGGTACATGGTAGCAGTCCAGGACAACGGTGCTTTTGAAAAAGGTTGGCTGCTCGGCACTCGATGGAAAGCGTTCAGTTTCGCCCTCTCTTCGGAGGACGCTGATGATGGCGATGGCCTCTTAACCTACCTCAATTCCGCCAACTCGTACGATGTGAATGAATGGCACCATGTCGTCGGAACGTATGACGGTAAGGAGATGAAAATCTACGTAGATGGGAAATTGGAGGGCACTTCCGGTGTCCAATCGGGACCAATCAACTACCCGGATCGCGTCTTCTTCTCTATGGGTGCTTATAAAGACGACAACGAGGATTTCGTGCTTAAGGGGATGCTCGACGAGGTGCGTCTTTATGATCGGGCACTCAGTGAAAAAGAGGTATCGAACAACTTGGAAGCGGAAGGGTTGGCGGTGGATCCTGCTGGGAAACTGAGTCTCACCTGGGGACAAATCAAGGCTGCTGCGGGCAGATAACTCGCGACGATTTCGGAGGAAAAAAAATCATGCATATCTCTCTCAAGAAGCAAGGGACTTTCGGTGTGCTCGGTGCCATTTTGCTGGTCGGTTCTCTGTTTTTGGGTTTCACGCTTCAGACTGTTTCCGAGGTTCCGGGCGCGAAACATGTGGTAATCATCGGGTGCGATGGGATGAGTCCTGATGGTATTCAGAAGGCGGAAACGCCAAATATGGATGCCCTTATGCAGCGGGGTGCCTATACGATGCACGCCCGCGCCGTGATGCCAACCTCCAGCAGTCCGAATTGGGCTTCAATGCTTATGGGTGCTGGCCCCGAACAGCATGGTGTCACGTCCAACGATTGGAGACCCGATAAATTTGCGCTCGCGCCAACGGCAGTGGGGTCGGGCGGCATTTTCCCTACGATTTTCAGCGTGCTACGTGCGCAGCAGCCATCCGCGGTGATTGCCTGCTTCCACGATTGGGGTGGGATCGGACACTTGTTTGAACGCGAAGCCTTGGACATCATTGAAGATACAGACGGTCCCGTCAACACCACTGAACGTGCTGTCGCCTATTTCAAGGCAAAGCAGCCTGATTTTACATTTATCCATCTCGATCATATTGATCACGCCGGGCATAAGTACGGTCATGGAACGCCTGAGTATTACAAATCCGTTGAAGAGGCGGATCGACTCATCGGCGAGGCGATTCAGGGACTCGAAGCGGCGGGGATGCTGGCGCAAACGATCCTTATCATTACTTCTGATCATGGCGGTGTCGGAAAAGGTCACGGCGGAGCGACGCTGGCGGAGGTCGAGATCCCTTGGATTATCGCTGGACCTGGGGTTGCGCCCGCGAAAGAACTGACTTCTTTCGTGAACATCTACGATACCGCCGCAACAGCCGCCCATATCTTCGGGTTGGCTGCACCCGACTGCTGGATCGCTGAGCCAGTGTTGGAGGCGTTTGGGTCGCCATAAATTAATTGCTTGACTTGAAAGAAGAGGACAGCTTTTTTCACTTTGCCCTAAAACGCGAGGTTTTTTACGCCGAAAAACTTTGATGACATTGAACAAACCCAAAAAAATCCCAACGGGAACACCTTTTGAATTTGGTGAGCATCGCTTTCATTTTGGGGAGGCGATCGTCGAATTAGTAGATTCTGCCTCACTTCTCAATAATCCAGATGCGTTGCACAGAAGAATACGTGAGGATGGGTATCTCTTTATTCGAGGCTTTCATCCGCGAGAACAGGCAGAGCAAGCTGCACATTGGACATTGCAAGCCATTGCACAGCGTGGTGGATTAAAACCGGATATGCCGATTGAAGAGGGGATCATCGGCGAAGCGAATCAGAATTTTAGCTTCTTTCGACAAACTGAAGTGGCACATGCCAAACCGATTCTTGGTGTTGTGGATAGTCAGCGGACGATGCAGTTCTACGAAGAATTCCTCGGTGGTCCGGTTATTACGTTTGATAAACGGTGGCTGCGCTGCATGGCGAAGAGTGGACACAACCATTTCCATTACGATAGCGTTTACGTTGGGCGCGGCACGCAAAATCGGTACACGATGTGGAGCGCATTGACGGACATCGGCTTGGAAAATGGCCCTCTCGTTATCTGTCTCGGTTCTCATCTGCACGATCAGTTAAAGTCTACATACGGCGCGACCGATATGGACCGCGATTTGACGGAAGCCGTGTTCAGCACCGACCCCCGCGAGATGGTTGAAAAATTCGGATTCACACTGGCAACGGCGCATTTCCAGCCGGGTGACGTTATTATTTTTGGGCTTTATATGATGCACAGTAGTGCACCAAATCGTTCTGACCGCTATCGTATCAGCATTGATACGCGATACCAGCTCGCTCGCGAAGAGAAGGATGACCGCTTCTTTTTTCGGGAAGACGGCAGTTGGCTCGGTAATTTTTACAACAAAGGTGTGAGTTATAAACCGATAACGGAACTCCGCCGGGAGTGGGGATTGGAATAATATCATTAGTTGTGCAACATGCCTACATATTCGATTTTTAGGAATCCAATAGTACGCTGGTAATATTCACGGAAATGCCAAGGAAATGTTATTACTCCGTAATCCTCGGTATGTCAAATACTATATCTATCAGAAAAAACAGCACCTGATGAGCAGGTGTCAAATGGAGGATTCGCATGGTTTACAAACAATGGAATTTTGTGATTTTGATCGCCATCTTGGTTTTTTATGCGATTGGAAACAGTGTAGCAGAAAATTCAACCGCAACTGGCACTGTATTTCTGGATACAAACGGAAACCAAGTAAAGGACGACAACGAGAAGGGGTTATCGGGGGTTCGCGTCTCTAATGGACAGTATGTTGTCGAAACCGATGCCAACGGGCAATACGCGCTCACAGTCACTGATGACAGCATTCTCTTTGTGATTAAGCCCCGTGGGTTTATGACACCGATTAATGAAAATCGGCTCCCGAAATTTTATTACATTCACAAACCGCACGGTTCACCAGAAGGGCTGAAATATGCTGGTGTCGCACCGACCGGTCCATTACCCGCGTCGATTGATTTTCCGCTCACTGAGCAGCCCGAAGCGGATACCTTTAAGGTGCTTGTCTTCGGAGATACACAACCCAATAATATGCAAGATATTGAGTGGTTAGCACACGACGTAATTGAAGAAGTTATTGGAATTGATGCAGTGTTGGGAATCAGTCTTGGCGATTTGGTGGGTGACAATCTAAACTTATTCCATCCGCTTAACGAAGTGATCGCTACTGTCGGAATACCGTGGTACAACGTCTATGGTAACCATGATATGAACCGTCTTGCTACCGATGACGAGTATGCCGATGAGACTTTTGAACGTGTTTATGGTCCGACGTGCTATTCGTTTGATTGGGGACCTGTCCATTTCATCAACATTGACAATGTGTACTTTCATCGCGATGAAAAGAACAATCCTCGCTACTTGAGTGAGGTGGGAGAGCGGCAGTTGACGTTTATTCGCAACGACCTTGCTTTTGTACCAAAAGATCAACTGATTGTTATCTCCTTTCATATTCCGTTGACCGAGATGCGCGATGTGAAAAAACTGATGAATCTACTCGGCGATCGACCCCACACGTTGTCCCTGTCAGCGCACACACACGTCCAACGCGATGACTTCGTTGGGCCGGATCACGGTTGGCATGGAGACGATCCACATCATCATCACAATCACGCAACCACATCAGGTTCTTGGTGGCAGGGTGCGCTTGATGAAGTCGGTATTCCGCATACGACGATGCGAGATGGTGCGCCCAACGGATATGGTATCTTCACATTCAGTGGAAACCAATATTCAATTCGGTTTAAGGCTGCCCGTCGTCCAGCGGATTATCAAATGAATATCTGGGCACCGTGGGAAGTTACCGCGACAGAAACTGGCAACACAGATATCATCGTTAACGTTTTTGGCGGCACCAAACGCTCAACAGTTGAAATTCGTCTCGGAGAAGATGGAGACTGGCGACCGATGACCTATACGCCTCAGCAAGACCCATACTACAAAGCACTCAAGGCACGGGACGATACGAACCAACTTGAGCGGAAACTGCATGTTGCGCTTCGAGAAACAATGAAGTCACAGTTGAAAGAAGACAGCGAACTGCCACAAACAGGGAAAGGGATTACCGGAATTACAAAATCAACGCACATCTGGCAAGCGAAGCTTCCAGCGGATGTCCCCGAAGGAACGCACGTCATCTATGTCCGTACAACGGATATGTTTGGTCAAACATTCACAGGGCGGCGAATCATCCGAGTGCATTAGTCGTCTTTCAACTTTGAACTTGAGAGCAGGTTCGTAGTAGTGCGATTTATCGCACGTTCACAAGTCAATAACGGGCAATAATGCACTTCGCATTTGGGTGAGTACACCGCAGAATTGCCCTACT
>VXXH01000831.1:1596-4856 GCA_009835515.1 Candidatus Poribacteria bacterium | reverse complement strand
AGTCTGGGGTTAGACTAAATCCGTTCCTTGTATTACATTTCCATTCCTTGTATTATATTGCAAAAACCCTTCCACCACGTTTCAGGCTACGCACTTTAAAAAAAGGAGGAAGGCAAAAGCACTTCGTAAAGCAAATTTTGGAAAAGTCATCAGTTATCAGTTAAAAGTAGGTTTAATTAACCAATAACCTCTTGTAACTGACGACTGAAAACTGACGACTGAAAACTATAAAAATGCAGTTCCTGAACCCTGCCGCGTTTTATCTGTTGGGATTCGTCCCAATTGTGGTGGTACTTCACTTCCTAAAATTGCGCCGCTACACCCACCGTGTCCCCAGCATTATGCTTTGGCTCTCCACTGATGAAGATCGGAGAGCGAATATCCCGTTCCAACGACTCCGTAACCTGCTGCTTCCACTTCTGCAAGTGCTGTTTTTGTTGCTTGTCACGCTCAGCGTAGCGCGTCCAGCATTGCGTAGACCCGGCTTTATGCCGGGACGGGCAATTCTCATCATTGACAACTCCGCGAGTATGTTGGCAACAGAGGTCGGACAAACCCGTCTCGCGTTGGCAAAACAGGCGGCACTGGACCATATAGAACAGGTCTCAGCAGAGGGTGGAATGATGCTTATGCTGACAAATGCCGCCGCTATCCAAGAAGCCTTCACAACGGATACAGCCAAACTCCAGCGCGCAATAAAAAATATCCCGAAAAGCGAGGCACCACGCAATCTCCAACCCGTTTTTGATGCTGCAACGCACTATGCAGAGTCACCACAAGACGAAGTCTTTTTTTTCAGTGATAATTTTGACAACCTGCCGGATATATCGCTGCCGGTTCATAAAATCGGAGTCGGCGGCGCAGCGGAGAATGTCGGGATTGTTCATTTCAACGTTGAAGTCGTAGCGGGCAAGTACGAGGTGCTAGTCGGTGTCCGAAATTTTACGGATGCTCCCAGAGAATTGGACGTTCAATTGGCGGTAGAAGGCGAACCCTTTGATGTGAAAACAGTGTCTATCCCTCCGGGCAAAACTAAATCTATCCTGTTTTCGGGCGATCCGATCGGTTTAGAGGGGCGGGTTATGAGTGCACACCTTCAGGTAAAAGACAACTTTGTCGTTGATAATAGTGCCTCTGCACTCCTGTCCGGTGTTTCGCCATTGCGGATCCTGCTTGTTAGTGACAATCAAAAGTCTTTGTTGCCTGCATTATTAAGGACGTACGGAAAACACGTCCAACTCCATCAGGTTGTCCCTGCGGATTATCACGGCACCGGTAACGCACATATCGCAATCTTTGATAGTGGCACACCTGCTGGACGCGAGGCTTTCGGGGGGGCTACTGAAGTTGCCTCTGGAACACACTTGATCTTCGTCAATCCCGGCAGCAATCTACCATTTGTACCAGAAGATGCGCGTGTTGTTGAGGAAGTTACAGCACCTGTGCGCGTTATCAAGACAGATGAAACCCATCCGCTCATGGTCGATGTGTCGCTGCAAGGATTACAGGTGATTAAATCTACCCACCGGGCGTTGCCGCTCTTAGGACATTCGCTTGTAGAAACAGAAAAGGGATCATTGATATGGATAGGTGAGAAATCAGGCAGTCACTTTGTTGTTTTTGAATTTGATGCATTCAACTTTGATGTATCAAGACCGGAAAGCCATACCCTCGCACTGACTATCCCGGATGGTCCGTTATTTTTCTATCACTGTTTAGCATGGTTTGAGGCGAGAAGTGCCGTGCTCCAACCCGTGGTATTTCAAGACGGACAGACCCGACATGCCTTCCGGACAGGAGAACACGTGCGCATTGCATCTATCGCGGAGGACACTACGCTTCAGGTGCAGAAACCCGATAAAAAGATGGTGCCAGTGCACAATTCCATATTTACCGATACAGATCAGGTTGGGGTCTATACCCTCTATGCTGATAACAGGCCGCTTGAACGATTTACGGTTAATCTGCTGGACGCGAATGTGTCGGCACTTTCGCATTCTGTTACAGGACAGGATACAGACGGAACAGCCCTCGTTACGGAAGGCGGATTACAGCCCATGACGCAGGAAGTGTGGCGTTGGTTTGCACTTATGGCATTCCTACTCCTCCTGCTGGAGTGGTGGTTCTACCACCGAAGTGACTTGTAGTACTGAATGAAACAAATTTGTAGGACGATGCGGAGAAGTATCTCTCACATCGCCCGTCTTCTATAGTGGAACTCGGAATTAATCCTACATAAATCTTGTATTCGCTGCCTTTCTACTAATTTGCCTCAACGTCTATCGCATTAAGGACCTTCTGGACGAACTCGGCTTTCGGCACGGCTCCGAAACGTCCAAGATTCTCTCCATCTTGGAATATAAGATAAGTAGGGTGTCCTATAAGCCGGTATTTTTGAACTGTTTTCGGGTTGTTGCCTGAATTCAACTTCGCGACAACAAATGTGTCCTTGTACTCTAAAGCAATTTCGGCGACAACTGGCGCCATTCTTCGACAGAACGGTCAGCCATCCTTATAGGACTCAACTACGACGGGGAGCGTAGATTCAAGCACAACGGTGTCAAATGTTTCATCGGTGACTTCAATCGGGATGCCGTCGTATGCACTGGCAGTCGTAAAAGTAATATTGAGGTCCGTTTCGTTGCCAGCAGCGTCTTCAACTTTTCCCGAAATAACGTATGTAGTTTCCGGGTCAAGCTCTTTGCCTTTGACGAGTTCAAGAATCGCTTTATTCCCTTCGACTTTACCAAGCCAACCGACATCATCGCCGTCTTCGGTTTGCAGTGCGATGGTGCCACTTACCTCTTCGCTGAACTCGACTTCAATCAATGCGCTACTGTTAATCGCTTCGGCATCAACGTCTGTATCACCATCGTTGATAGTTCCACCAGTGATTGAAGGTGCCTCGGTATCCGGTTCGGCGACTGTGTAAGTAAACTCCAAACTTCCATCTGCCCATGTGATCGTCAACGCCAGTGTGCCGGGTGTGAAAGGCCCCGTGATTGTGACAGTATTATCGGTGATTGTAGCAACGCCATCACTGACGGTAACGGCCTCTGGTGGATTGTCAAAAGTCAGGGTGATGGTACTGTCCACGGTAAGCTGTGACTCGATTGTAGGCTCTATGCTAATGAACGCCACAGGCTGACGTATAGTATAGTCAAGAGTTTTGGAACCATCTGTCCATGTGATCGTCAACTCCAAGGTGCCGGGTGTGAAAGGCCCCGTGATTGTGACAGTATTATCGGTGATTGTAGCAA
>VXXH01000831.1:0-1586 GCA_009835515.1 Candidatus Poribacteria bacterium | reverse complement strand
GTGCCGGGTGTGAAAGGCCCCGTGATTGTGACAGTATTATCGGTGATTGTAGCAACGCCATCACTGACAGTAAGGTCCTCCGGCGGATGATCAAAAGTCAGTGTGATGGTATCATTCGTAGTAATTTCCGTCCCGCTTTCTGGGTCTGCACTTACGAAGTCCGAAGACTGACGGATGGTATAGCTGAGCGTTTTGGAACCATCTGCCCAAGTAATAGTTAACGCCAGGGTGCCGGGTGTGAAGGGACCCGTGATAGACACAGTATTTCCATCAGTTGTAGTGATCCCTTCACTGACGGTAACGTCCTCTGGTGGATTGTCAAAAGTCAGTGTAATGGTATCGTTTGTGGTAATTTCTGTTTCGCTTTCTGGGTCTGCACTGACAAACTCCGCTGGCTGACGGACGGTATAGTTGAGCGTTTTGGAACCATCTGCCCAGGTGATCGTCAACGCCAGTGTGCCAGGTGTGAAGGGACCTATGATTGTGACAGTATTACCAGTGCTAATAGAGATGCCTTCACTGACAGTAAGGTTCTTTGGTGAATGATCAAAAGTCAGGGTGATGGTATCGTTTGTGGTAATTTCTGTTTCGCTTTCTGGGTCTGCACTGACAAACTCCGCTGGCTGACGGACGGTATAGTTGAGCGTTTTGGAACCATCTGCCCAGGTGATCGTCAACGCCAGTGTGCCAGGTGTGAAGGGACCTATGATTGTGACAGTATTACCAGTGCTAATAGAGATGCCTTCACTGACAGTAAGGTTCTTTGGTGAATGATCAAAAGTCAGGGTGATGGTATCGTCCACAGTAATCTCGGAGTCAATCGCGGGCTCCACACTCACGAAAGCCACAGGAGGTCTGACAGTTTTGCCAAGATGGCTCGCGACAAGGACCAAGTCAAGGATATTGACATTATCATCACCGTTGACATCTGAGTTCAGAGGCTGATCTGCAGTGGATGTCTCACCCAAGTGCGAAGCGACCAGCACCAGATCGAGAACGTCTATCATTCCATCAGCATTGACATCAGCTGCCCTCAAAATCTCAATATCGGTATCTTCTTCGGCGTAGCTTGCTGTTAAAACAAACAGTGCTAAACTGAGTGTTAGCAATGAACAAATCAATTTTTTCATCGATTTCCTTCCTTATCCTTAAATTCCTATTCAGTTTCTTCAATCTCTAAGATGCTGAGAATTTGCTGCACCAGTTTAGCACTGGGCATCGCGCCAATAAATCTACCTACAACTTCTCCATCTCTGAATACAATATAGGTAGGTGTTCCGCGAATCTGATATTCGACTGTTTTTTCGTGTTGGGTATTTACATCCAGCTTGGCGAAGGTGAAGGTATCCCGATATTCTAATGCTACCGCTGTGACCACAGGCTTCATCAGTATACAGTATATTCAGAACTCAGATTTGAATTCTACGACAATAGGGAGGGCAGAACCCAAAACAATGTCGTCAAAAGTCGCATCGGTAACTTCAAATGGGATACCAGATGTTTTGCCGAGGAAACTTGCAGCAAGCACTAAATCAAGAATGTTAACGATATCGTCCCTGTTGATATCCGAGTTGGGCACCTGATCT
>VXXH01000215.1 GCA_009835515.1 Candidatus Poribacteria bacterium | reverse complement strand
GGCGAAGGCATCAGCGTTACCCTTGAAAAACAGACACAAGCCACAAAAACAGCGCAGGATGTTCTAATTCGGAACTACTTGGAGAGCATCTCCTTAATAGGAACACAGAACAGCGGTATACTGCAGTTGCAGATAAAGTTGCCAGAAATGGATACGACTGACGAAAAACCTACACCTTTTCCCAGTATCAGGGATCTGCACACAACGCTCCAAGGACGACTCCAGTTGAAGTGTACCATTAAAACGCCTGCAGATGTTTCTATTAAAATCCAAGCGAAAACAGGAGATATACACCTCAAGCATATCCGAGGCAAGATAGAAATTGCGGCAGAAACAGGGAATGTCCAGTTAGAGGAGACATTGGGTAACTACAATGTCACGCTAAAAAAAGGACGCATTGATGGGAAAATTTTGCTAACGCAAGGACAAAACAAACTGGAAACACAAGACGGCTCAATCGTTTTGACTATACTTGACCCTGTTGCGACACCGATGGATGTGACTGCCCAAGGAGGCAATATCCGATTAGATTTACCTGAAAATTATGCTGTTGATGTTGAGCTTGAGAGCGAAAAGCAGCAGATTGTTATCAACCTTCCTGCCCAAATTGATGATGAGACATCGCTAACGCTTATTAACGGTGGGGGCCCCCTATTTCGTTTAAAAGCGACCGATGCGATTTCGCTGCTACAGAGTTCACCGAATAACAAGGATACACCCGCGGATACTGTGTCGGATCCGTTTGAAGATTCTGCCCAACCTGTACCAGAGATAGCACAACCTCCCGTCATTGATGGTAATTTATTTGAAACAGTGTGGCAGAAGGCGGCGGCACTTTCGCCGTTTCAGAACGCAGATGGTGAGGGTGAACCACAGAATCAGACTGAAACACTGCTAATGTGGGACGCTGAGAATCTATATATCGGCGTAAAAGCGTACGTCGCTGAATCGCAGCTGCCGCATATTTCACAGACACAACTTGATTCGCCTATTTGGGAAGACGAGTGTATTGCAATCTTGATTGATCCGAACCTTCAAACCGACATTTACTACCACTTTGTTATCAACCCGATTGGCGCCTTCTTTGATCAGAACGTTAACGTCCCAGGCGCACCTAATTTCCAATTTGCACCTCATGATGTTCAACTCACTTTAGATCGGAAGACTCTGCAGACAGCATTTGATGCCGATAGCAAATGGAATTCAGATGCAAAGGTCGCCACCCAAATTAACACCTCCTTTTGGAGCATTGAAGTTGCGCTCCCGCGTGAAATATTGGAAAAACCTTCTAAATCAGACTTTGAAAACAAACCTGCCTTTGAAAACAGATGGTTTTTTAACATCCACCGTAAAGCATACAGCAGTACCGGCAATACAGAAGACCTTGTGCCTACCACACAGAGAGAGTATAGTTATTGGCTACCAACTTATGATAGCGAACATCCGTGGTGGCCCCACGCACCGCATCAGTATATGGGCATACTTTCTGAACGCTCTGCACCAGCGATGGGTGTATTAGACTTTGTAAAGGCACCACCGACTTCCTCGGAAACCTTTGCATCTGAGGAGAAATTTCGGATTACAGCGATCGAAATTGAAGGTAATACTTCAATTCCAACTGCGATTATCCAGCATCATCTTCCTATTCAGCCTGAGGATATTATCACAGGTTCGCAGCTTTCATGGCTAATAGCAGAATTGCGAGATCATGACTGGTTTCAGGACGCACGTTTGGAGACAAGACAAGCGCATCTTGCCCCTGGAGAGCCCGGATTTTTCCCAGCTGTCAGTCTGCATATTCGAGTTACAGAAGCCCCTGTAGGGCTTGCCCGATTGGTTAGAATTGACGGAAATAGAAGTTTTCCGACACATTTCATCCAGGAATGGTTTCAGTTGAGACCCGGCTACGTTGCTGTCGAAGCCGCGAGACGCAAACAGCAGCTAATTGCCGATTTCTATTCAAACCGCGGATATGAATTCGCCACCGTTACGCACCAATTAACTAACGATGCCCTTGAATTTACGATCAACGAAGGCACGTTACACGAAATTCGTTTCACCGGGAACACTCGCATCTCGCGGGCAGAACTGCTGTCGGCTCTTAACCTAAAGACTGAAGACATTGGTGAAAAACAAAGTGCACAAACACCCGATATTTACCGCCATACCCTTGCCCGGTCAAAGATCAACCGCATGGTCAAGGAACTCCGTGAAAACAGTGAGCACTTTAAATCTGTCCGAGATTGGCGTGTCCAACGCGAGGGCGGAAAAAACATCATGATTATTGAGATTGAAGAACAACCTTTCGCTCAACCCGGAGGCTTTCCAATTCTTCAATTCAATCGTGTTCACGGGTTGATGCTCGGAGCCGGTGGAACCCTCGCGACTCGCCTGACAGGCAAAGAGCAGGTCTTCGGGTCAATCAGTTATGGATTTTCAAGCAAAATATGGAACTATCACGCCGGTATCGAAAAAGGGTTCTTCAAGAGACAACCCCTTAAATTTGGCGCGAGTTTCTATAAACTCACTGATGTCAGTTCTAATACCTACTTAAATCAGGGGGATGCTACCTTGGGCGCCGCCTATTACGGTTTCGCCTTTCAGGATTATTATGAACGTTGGGGAACCCAAGGATGGATAATCTACACACCCACTGAATGGAGTTTTCTTAGGCTGGAATTCACAGGAGAAAAACACGGTAACCTCTCCAAATCAACGGATTGGAGTTACTTAAACCGGAACCAAATCAAGCGTGGTAATTCTCGGATTGATCGTGGACAATTGAGAAACCTTGCTCTCGTTTTTGCATTTGATACCCGGGACCATAGATCAGCAGTCACACGCGATTTCCACACGCTGTTTTTTGCCAATGAACGAACTCAGCGCGGGTGGCGTGCCCAGTTCGCTGTCGAAATGACGGGGCAACGTTTCGGTGGTGATTACGACTTCAATTTCTACCGATTTGAAATAGCACGCTACACACCGCTGATCGGTCCGCATAACCTGAACGTTCGGATTGCGGGTGATTTTTCCGATGCCCCCTTGCCCAGGCAACGGCTCCTTCACCTTGGAGGCGGTTCCACCGTGCGTGGTTATGATTTCAACAGGTATGCTGGAGATAATCGGCTTCTGCTGAATCTTGAGTATAGATTCATCAAAGAGACAATTCGTAGAGATCCTGATATCACACTTGGATGGACACTCAGCTGCTTCTTGGATGCAGGCAGTATTTGGTGGCACAATGACGCACCCTTTTCCAATTTTGAGATTTTCACCGAACGGATTAAAACCGCAATTGGTGTTGGATGTTCCGTTTTCATAGACCCGTTCGGCACCATGGCACCGTGGAGTGTCGCTATTGAAATCGCAGAACCACTCGATTCGTCTTTTTCGTTAAGAAATCCGGGAGTTATTTTACGCTTGGACCGTATCTTTTAGGAGAATAATTGTCAGTTATCGGTTATCAGTAAGAATAGTTTTCAGTTGTCAGTTTTCAGTTGTCAGTTAAAGAGGTATCTGATTAAACCGTCCCCCTCTTTAACCGAAAACTGATGACCTGTAAAAGAGGTTTTGATAATCACAAAGTCTCTTTCTGAAAACTGAAAGATTTTTCGCAGAAAAATCGCACTGAAAACTGAAAACTGTTAAAACTGAAAGATTTTTCGCAGAAAAATCGTACTCTCACTGCGAGGCAAACTGAGAACTATGAAAACAACATCGCTTCATTACATTCATGAGCAACTCGGTGCGACTTTCGCCGAAAAGCATCAAGGTTGGAATATTGCTGCCCAATTCACCGATGCTGTTTCCGAACATCACGCCGTACGAAATAGTGTCGGTATTGTTGATCTATCTTACCGAAGCAGGCATCAATTAACTGGTGATGATCGCGCTAAATTTCTACACCGTATCATCTCCAATGATATTGAAGGGCTTTCAGCAGGACAAGGCACATACGCTACACTTTTAACCCATCGCGGCAAAATTATCGCAGATTTAAATATCTATGTCCTTGAGGACGCAATCATTATTGACGCTGCCCCTGAAACCGCAGAAAATCTCTTCGGTGAATTAGACAAGTACATCATCGCTGATGATGTTGAGCTCTCTGATTTAACCGCTGAAACTGGTGCGATGGCTGTCCACGGTCCTAAATCGTCTGAACTTGTGCAATCTGTACTGGGCGTGAGCGATGTCGCTGCTTTGCCAGAACGCCACAACTGTGTTCGTGAAGTAGATGAACGTTTTAAACACCCAATCGTCTGCGTGAGAACAGATACTACTGGTGAAGTTGGTTACATGCTTTATACCGCTGCCGAGGCGTTGGCATCACTTTGGGAAGCGTTGATGACTGAAGGATCGCAATTTAACGTGCAACCTATCGGCTGGAATGCACTTGAGTCACTGCGGATTGAAGCGGGTATCCCCAGATATGGGACAGAATTGACCGATGCTGTTATCCCTCTCGAAGCGGAATTAGAACACGCCATCGACTTTGAGAAGGGATGTTATATCGGACAAGAGATTGTCGCACGGATGAAATATCGGGGACATCCGAACCGCCTGCTGCGTGGTATTGAAATCGACGACAGCCCAACATTTGAAGATGGCTGCGAACTTCGCCCAGGGGCGCGGGTTTTCAACGGAGAAAAAGAGGTCGGTTGGCTTACGAGTACGACTTTCGCGCCAACACTCGGAAAACAGGTTGCCTTGGGGTACGTTCGGATCGCGGTTACGGAAGCAGGCAGTCGCGTTCAGATTGAGACATCAAATGGGCAAGTTGATGCTACAGTTGTACTGCTACCTTTTTCAACATAACTTGTAAACCTATAAAACCACTAACAACTCAACTATAAGGGAC
>VXXH01000723.1 GCA_009835515.1 Candidatus Poribacteria bacterium | reverse complement strand
GGATAAGCCTATGCTAACTTGCTTGTTGCTGAAGTTGGTTTATTTGTTCTTCCATTGCAGCCGCAGACTATTTAGCACAACGGACACGCTGCTAAACGCCATTGCGAACGCTGCGAGCATCGGGTGGAGTTCTCGAAACATTGTCGGCACGAAAGATAATGGGTAAAGCACGCCTGCTGCGATGGGAATTAAAAGTACATTGTAGAAGAACGCCCAGAACAGGTTCTGTTTAATTGTGCGCATCGTCGCGCGGCTGAGCCGAATTGCATCGGGGAGTCCACGCAGATCGCTGTGCATGAGTGTCACGTGTGCGGTTTCTCTGGCAATGTCGGTGCCTGTGCCGAGCGAGATGCCGATGTCGGCTTGTGCCAATGCGGGGGTGTCGTTAATGCCGTCGCCGACCATTGCGACGAGTCCACCATTTTCTGTCTGTAACTTTTTAACGGCTGCTGCTTTATCTTCGGGTTTGAGTTCTGCCATGACATCGCTAATCCGTGAAGCCTTGGCGATCGCATCCGCCGTAACGCGGTTATCGCCTGTCATCATTGTTACCGTACATCCAAGTTCGTAGAGTTCCGCGACTGCGGCTTGCGCTTCCGGTTTTAAAGTGTCCGCGACTGCCAGAAGTCCGGCAACATGTCCATCAACGGCGACCCATAGGACAGTTTTTGCCTCGGTCTGTAGCCGCTCTGCTTCTGCTTCAAATATCTTCGTCGGGATACCGTGCTGTTGCATTAAGGATAAATTGCCTATAACGACACTATTGTCACCGACCTGTGCGGTGATACCGTGTCCAGTGATGGCTTTAAACTGGCTCGGTGTCGCGATGTTGAGTCCACGTTCCTGAGCGGCTTGAACAACCGCTTTTCCGATAGGATGTTCACTGCCACGCTCCGCGGCAGCAGAGAGTTGTAGGAGTTCCGATTCATCTTTATCCGTGAGGATATCGGTAAGTGTGAGTTTCCCTTCTGTCAAGGTGCCTGTTTTATCGAGGACAATTGTAGTTAAGTTTCCTGCGCGTTCAAGTGCTTCACCGTTTCGGAAGAGGATACCGCGCTGCGCACCGATACCGGTACCCATCATAACGGCTGTCGGGGTAGCAAGTCCTAATGCACACGGGCAGGCTGTGACGAGGATGGCAACGAGGCGGAGCATCGCCGGTGTGAATCCTGCCCCAAGGAGGAACCACCACGCGAGAAACGTCACAACGGCAATCGCGGCGACGATAGGCACGAACACATTTGTGACTGCGTCGGCGACGCGTTGGATAGGGGGTTTGCTCTGTTGCGTCGTGTACACCAATTGGACAAGACGTGAAAGTGCCGTTTCGGTACCGACGTGTGTGGCTTTGATCGTGAGCATGCCGCTCTGGTTCATCGTTGCAGCGGTCACAGGGTCGCCTGGTCCCTTATCTACAGGTAGGCTTTCTCCGGTGAAAACGCTTTCATCGATGGCACTTTCACCGCTGCGTACCACGCCATCCACAGGGATACTTTCGCCGGGACGTACAACGAGGACATCTCCTACGCCGACCTGTTCAATCGGGATGTTTTGTTCTTCGCCGTCTTTTAAGCGACACGCCGTTTTCGGGGCGAGTTGCGGGAGTTTTTTCAGGGCAGCGTTTATCTTACCTTTGGCACGTGCTTCAAGCAGTTTTCCTAACTTAATTAACGTAACGATAACTGCGGCTGTCTCAAAATAGACGTGTGCGCCGAAGCGTTCTCCCGCGCCCGTGGTTAGTGCAATCGTTACGACGAGGCTATAGAGAAACGCGACGGATGAACCCATAGCAACGAGGACATCCATATTGGCGGATCGGTTGCGTAGTGCCTTAAAACCGCCGATGTAATAGTCCCACGCAACATAACCCTGCACTGGTAACGCTAAACCGAACATGAGATAGTTAACCCAGTGTGCAGATGCCCACGCACCTAACAGGTTCATATCTCTGCCCATGCTAATGAGGAAAAGTGGTAACGTGCAGATTACCCCGACAGTAAATTGCAGCTTCTGCCGTCGGAATTCTTCAGCGCGAGCCTCTTCTTCTTTGTTTTCATCAACAACATCAAAACCGAGGTCTCGGATCTTATTGACGATGGCTTCCTCGCTGAGCGTAGATGTATCAAAGGTAACCGCGGCATATTCGGTAGCGAGACTGACTTCTACAACAAGAACACCATCCATCTTTTTTAGGTTTTGTGTGATGATGCTTGTACAACTTTCGCAGTTCATGCCGGTGATGGGGAGGTTAATTTGGTGTTCCATTTTTATAGTTGTCAGTTGTCAGTTATCGGTTGTCAGTTTAAAGAGGCGTATGATGTAGTCAAAATTTCTTGCTAAAATGGAGCGCACTGAATAACGATATATGTTAGGAAGGCTGTTTTTATCGGAATGTAGGGGTTATTCTTATAGGGCGGGTACGTGCGCCCGCCCTCAAAACGTAATGCATATCCAATCTGCTATGTTAGGTGTACAGGTAACCCTGTTTCAAGGGATTCGTTGGCGGCGATGGATAAAATAGCGGTTTTCGCGGCATCGGCATAGGGGGATCGGATTGCGCTGCCGTCTCCTGTACGAACAGCCTCAATAAAGGTGCTATCCATATCAATTGTGCAATTGTTCTGTGGGTTCCACGTGGTTTTCTCATCAGCAGTAGAAAGCACAAGTGCACGGCGAAGATGGTATTCGAGGGAACCGTCCTCACAGAAAATGTCTAATCCAGAACGACTCATCCCATTCGTTGTGAAGCATGCGGAGAACATAATGCCGAAAACGCCGCTCTCAAATTGCAAAGAGACGGCAGATGCTTCTTCAATATCGTAATCAGTATCAGGAATTAAATCGTAGCGTGCGACGGCGTAGACAGTTTTGACTTCGCCGAAGAGGTATCTCGCCATATCAAATTCGTGTGTCGTCTGTTCCATAAGCTGCCCACCGGATTTTGCCTTCTCTCGCCACCATCCCCCGGGCATGCCGCCCATCCAGTAGCCCATGAAAAATCCGACCCGTCGAGAAGCGAGGAGTTCCTGCGCTTTGTCGATAATATCAAGATAGCGTTCCTGATATCCGGTAGCAGTGATGATGCCTTTCTCTTCTATCACCGCTGCGATGTCCTTTGCGTCGTTGGCATCCATGTGTACCGGTTTTTCGACAAACATCGCCAGTCCAGCGTCAATCACGGCGCGTTCAGGTGCCCCGTGTGCGAAAGGTGGAATTGATATATAGACGGCATCCAATTCCTCGCGTGCGAGCATCTCGTTATAGTCGGCATAGGCTTTACCGCCGTACTGCGTGACAGCCCGTTCCGCTTTTTCGATGACAATATCACAGAAGGCGACGAATTGTGAGCCGCCGATCTCGGTTAATTCACGGAGGTGGCGGTTCATGTTACCACCTGTGCCGATAAAGCCTAATCTAACATCTGACATTTTTTTAACTATGGCCCTTGCTCGTTTCTCTCCGTTGTCGAGAAACGGGTAGTTGATTAATTTTTCGGAATTACCAATTGTAATAATTAAACCTGATAAAGTGATTAAAAAACGGAATTCTGTGCTGGCGTGAGCATGAGTGATGGCAGAATACCGATAAGTAAAACACCAACCACAGCGAGGATTAATCCGATCACTAAAGTTGAGGCGTAAGGACTGAACTCCAACTCCTCCTCTGGTTCACGCATATACATCGTCACGACGACGCGCAGGTAATAGAACGCCGATATAGCAGTGTTAATAGCACCGATAATAACGAGCCAGATATGGCCTGCGCCAACTGCGGATTTGAAGATATAGAATTTCCCGACAAACCCTGCGGTCGGTGGAAAACCGGCGAGCGATAAAAGCATTACGGACATAAACATAGCGAGTAACGGCTTTCGGGTCCCAAGCCCGGCGTAATCAGAAATCATGAGGCTTTCGCCGTCCGCTGTTTTTGCCAAGATAACGGCCCCGAACGCGCCAATGTTCATTACACAATAAATCAGCAGGTAGAGCATCGCGCTGGAAATTCCGTCGTCATTTGCAGCCCCTAAGCCTATCAGGACGTACCCGGCGTGTGCGATACTCGAATACGCCAGCATCCGTTTGATGTTCGTTTGCGCGATCGCGATGACATTTCCTACTGTCATTGTCAACATTGCTAATAAGATGAGAACACCGCTCCACTCAACCTGCAAGTTAGGTAACGCTTCCATGAAGATTCTGAGGAACGCTGCAAAGCCAGCCGCTTTTGGTCCAGCGGAGATAAAGGCTGCAATGGTTGTAGGTGCGCCTTCGTAGACGTCCGGTGCCCATTGGTGGAACGGGACAATAGCGACTTTAAACCCGAACCCAACGACCAATAGGAACATCCCTGCTAACAGTAGTGGTGATTTGTTTCCTGCGGTAATCGCTTCAGCAATTGCAGGTATACTTGTCGTTCCGGCACCCCCGTAAATTAGCGCGATTCCATAGAGGAAGAAGGCACTCGCGAACGCGCCAAGCAACAGATACTTCATCCCCGCTTCGCTTGAAGCAGGACTCTCTCGGAAATAACCCGCCAAGACATATAACGATAACGACATCAGCTCCAAGCCGAGGAAAACGATAATCAACTCGTTGCCCGCAGCCATCAACATCATGCCGAGCGTTGCCAGCAGGATAAGCAGATAGTAAGGTCCCTGCTTCCTGTCGCCTCTATCCAAATAACTCATCGAGATCAATACAACCAAAATTGTTGAAACGAGGAAGATAATGTTGAAGAACAGGGAGAAACTATCCACCTTGAACATATCGTTGAACTGGATGCCCACCGTGCCTGCCTGATGCATCTGGATGGAGACCCATAGGGCAATCCCAGCACCAACGATCGTCATCCAGCCGAGGAC
>VXXH01000542.1 GCA_009835515.1 Candidatus Poribacteria bacterium | reverse complement strand
AAACATTTGACATTTTTTTTACTTTCATTATAAGATATAGGCAATCTTGTAGCGGTTTCTCCGAATCCAACGAAACCGAAGCGTGAGAACGGTATTCCATCGAAAGTTACTAACGTGAGGTCCCTCCTCACAGTGAACGTATCGGAGGTGAACATGTCACAGAACGATGTTGCGTTGATGGCGCACCTCATGCGCCGCGCAGGGTTTGGAACAACCCGCACCGAACTGGAAGCCTACGTCGAAAAAGGCTATGAGAATGTAGTTGACGACCTCGTCCATCCCGAACGCGGGACCCCCATTGATGAAGATATTTTAGAACGCTATTTCGGTAGTGAAGGCGGTTATGTCGGGACTTGGATCTATCGGATGCTGAACAGTAGATGCCCACTTCAGGAGAAGATGGCACTCTTCTGGCATCATGTCTTTGCAACGGGGTTAGGCAAGAATCAGCACATCCTCGCGTCCACGAATCAGATTGATATGTTGCGGCGCGTCGGTATGGGGAAAATACGAGACATTCTACTCGAACTCTCCAAAGACCCGGCGATGATTTTCTGGCTCGACAATAACGAAAATCGCAAAGGTGAACCCAACGAGAATTATGGCAGAGAACTCCTTGAACTCTTTTCATTGGGTGTAGGTAACTACACAGAAGATGATATTAAGAACTGTGCGCTCGCTTTTACGGGCTGGACATTCGGGCAGCCGATTCCGTTGTATCCGCATGGTTACTATGCGCCTCCCTTCCTGTTCGTTGAAGAGGAACACGACGACAGCGAAAAAACCTTCTTGGGGCATACTGGAAATCTCAACGGCGATGACATCATCGACATCATTGCTGAGCAACCCGCTTGTGCCAGATTCATCTCCAGACATCTCTACAATTTCTTTGTCGCAGATGAACCACAAGTACCGTCGTGGAATGTAACGCCGCCACAGGATCCGGATGCTATTGAAACACTCGCAGACGCATTCATGGTGTCCGATGGCCATATATCCCATGTGCTTAGTGTCCTCTTCAATGCTGACTTTTTTAAGGAAGCCCGATTCAAGAAAGTAAAAAGCCCAACGGAGCTTGTCACAGGCATCTTGAAACTGGTAGGGACGTTCCAAGGTCCGCAACCCGGGATGGCACAATATGCGGGTGCTACCCAATTAATGGGGCAAAAACTGCTCGATCCACCCACCGTGGAAGGATGGCACACCGGCAAAGAGTGGATTGACGGCGGATTGCTTACCGCTCGCGTCAACTTCGCCGTTCGTGAAGTCAGCGATGCGTCAAAGCCCGGCATTCAGGATATTATTACACGCTTGAAGAATAATGGAAATCCGCTCTCACCAGAAGCATTTGTGGAGAGTTGCCTTGAATTTGTGGGTCCGCTGCCAGTAGGAGATACCACGCGTCAGTATTTAACCGAATTTGCGGAAGCGAAGGGTGATATTGATTTTGAAGATGCTGCTGCTGCGGAGGAAAACCAAGCCCGACTCGTCAGTATGCTCCAGTTAATCGTGGCATCAAGGGAGTATCAACTCGGTTAGTTTTTCTATCCTTGGACCAAACAGAGGAGACATTGACATGCGTACGACAAAGAAAGCCCCAGTCCTTGTCGTTGTCCAGCTGACAGGTGGCAACGACTTCATGAACACACTCATACCCTACACAAGCGGGATTTACCACGACTCTCGACCGGTTGTCGGGATTAAAGCAGAAGACGTGATACCTTTAGACGTAGATGAAACGCTGGGTTGGAACCCGCACGCCGCGCCACTCAAAGAGATGTTTGACGCAGGTGATGTCGCCGTTGTGCAGGGAATCGGTTACCCGGATTCAAACCGCTCGCATTTCCGAGCGATGGACATCTGGCACACCTGTGAACCCCTGAAAATCGGTGATGAAGGTTGGGTCGGCAGGCTCGTCCGAGAACTCGACCCGCAGAGTCAGAACGTCTTAACGGGTGTCAGTTTCGGACAGGGGCTCCCACGCGCCTGTGCACTTGCTGGTGTCCCTGTTACCTCTGTCGGTGATTTGGACAACTACGGTTTGATGACGGGCATCGGCGATGAAGCACACCGCACACAAGCACTTGACGTATTCAAGAAGATGTATAGCAGCACGGTCGGCAGCGGCATCGTGATGGACTACCTCAGCCAAACCGGATTAGATGTCATCAAAGGCGCGGACGAGCTTAAGAAGGCACCGGAGATGTATACCTCTGAGGTAGAGTACCCACAGAGCTCCATCGCGAAAAGTCTACGGGATGTTGCCCGTGTCCACCTTGCGGATCTCGGCACGCGTGTTTTTTACACACAACACGGCGGTTATGACAACCACGCCAACGAGGTTCCAGCGCACCCGCGCCTCCTGAAGGATTTGACAGAGGCGATTCAAGCGTTCTTCACCGATTTGCGGTCCCAAAACGCCTCTGAAGAGATCGTGATGTACGTCTTTACGGAATTCGGTAGACGTATCCGAGACAATGCCAGCGGTACAGATCACGGCACTGGTGGCGGTGCGTTCATCATCGGCGATCGGGTGAAAGGCGGACTCTACTCGGAATATCCGTCTCTTGATCCGTCCCGATGGGTACACGGCGAAGACCTTGAACACACTATCGACTTCCGCGGCATATACGGGACACTTTTAGAGCAGTGGATGGGTGTTGATCCGACGCACATTGTCGGCGGGAACTTTGAACAGATTCATCCGTTTTCAGTGTAGGGGTTCGGTAACCGAACCCCTACAAACTTGCTATTAAATGACGTAGGACGACGGGGGAGGCATATCATGGGCAGACCTTATGGCTTGCTGCGTGCTGGGTTTCCATTTTACAAGACCCTAAGCATGCGGCGCACAACGAATTTTCCAATTGACATCGCAATCGGAAAAGAGGGACGGATATATATTATGTGCCGGAGCGACGGTACGGCGATGATCCGAAAATATACCGTTGAGGACGAGGACCGCGGTACAATGGGCGGTTACGGACAGGGCGAGGGGCAATTCACATGGCCCGTGACGATTATCTCCGACAGTGAAGAAAACCTCTATGTGTCCGATGAATATCTGCATCGGATCGTCGCCTTTAATACTGAGGGTAAGCACATCGGCACATGGGGTGAGCACGGCACCGATCCGGGACAGCTCAATGGACCCGCGGGTATCGCCTTCGATACGGAGGGGAATCTCTATGTCGTTGACAGTTTGAGCCACCGTGTGCAGAAATTCACGAAAGACGGTAAGTTCCTTGTAGGGTGGGGCAGTCATGGCGATGGTGAAGGCGAATTCAACATGCCGTGGGGCGTTGCTGTAGATGAACTCGGCGATGTCTACGTTGTGGATTGGCGAAACGATAGGGTTCAGAAGTTCAATGCCGAGGGAGAATTTCTCTTCGCCTTCGGTAAATCCGGTAGCGGCAACGGCGAATTCAACCGTCCTGCCGGGATTGATGTTGACCAGCACGGCGATGTTTATGTCGCTGACCGAGGCAATGACCGCATCCAACTCTTCAACGCCGAAGGGCGGTATGTGCAGAAATTCCTCGGCGATGCTACCCTATCAAAAGTGTCTCAGGCTTACATGATGACGAACGCGAGTCCTAATCGGATGCGAGACATGGCGGACTTGGAACCGCAAAAGTACCTGCGTCAACCGAAATCCGTTGCAGTTAGTGACGAGGGATTGATGTTTGTACCGGACTTTGGTTCCTATCGGGTTCAGGTTTATCAGAATATGGCAGTGCCGTTGACAGAGCAGGAATTTAGCCCGCCTCGTAGATCGGTTACGCTGCATCAGGAATGAGACCTCGCCATCGAAGCCAGAAACAAAGCAAAAGCCAAGTGTGTCTTCTATACGCTTGGCTTTTTTCTGTACTAACCGATGAAATTGATTGTTTAAGTCAACTAAGGGTATGAAATTTGCGTTGAACCGTAATGCTGATATATTAAGCGGAGGTCTAAACGACTGCATGAAGTTACGATTTGTCATAGTTTTGTTTGTGTTCATCGTGCCGGCATTTGCTTTGGGGCAAACGGGTGATATTGAAGGGACAGTCTATCAGCAAAGCACAGGAAAACCACTTGAAGGAGTAGATGTTCATATCCTCAAGACAGATCACCGCCAAAAGACTAATGAAAATGGGAAGTTTCGATTCACCGGAATTCCTATAGGAACTTATACTCTATCTGTTTCATATCCAAACTACAAAACACCGAAAAAAATCACAATTGAGATAAGCGCAGGTAGGACTATTCAAGGCAAAATCTACCTTGGACCCGCGTTCCAATTGGAAAAATCTACTGCGACAGGAGATCTTGAAGGCACTGTCTATGATCGTGATACCGGTGCGCTATTAGCAGGCGCGGAAGTCTATATTGTTGAAGTCGAGAACCGTCAGGAAACCAAAAGAGATGGAAAGTTCCGGTTCACCGACATCGCTCCGGGAACTTATACTCTCTCAATAAAACACTCCGCTTTTGACACACCAACGGAAACCACTGTTGAAATCAGCGCGGGAGATACAACCCAAGTCAAAATATACTTGGGGCCAGTTTTCAAACTGGAAACAATTATTGTGGAAGGGAAGCGTCTGTCACCCACTATCAGTCGAAAGGAGATACGCGGATCGGAAATTAGACGTATCACAGGCACTGGTGCTGATCCACTCAAAGCATTGACAACACTTCCGGGTATCGGCATTCCGAACGATGTCTTTAGGATTCTCTATATTCGCGGCAGCGAACCGGGGTCTACACTTCACTATTTTGACCGCACACCGTTGGGGTATCCCTTTCATTTTGGAGGACTTTTTTCAACAATTTATTCGGGTGCGATTGATGATATTCACATTTATGCGGGTGGTTACGG
>VXXH01000799.1 GCA_009835515.1 Candidatus Poribacteria bacterium | reverse complement strand
AAATAGAACGCGTAGAAGACAAAATAGAACGCGTAGAAGACAAAATAGAACGCGTAGAAGACAAAATAGAACAAGTGAACGAGAAAGTAAATAATAGGTTAGCAGCCGTAGAAAAAGATGTCAGTAATCTTCACGGGGACGTTAGATGGATTCGGGGTAAGCTGGAAGGCAGACAGGAAGCGACATCAAACAAGGACATAAAGACTGCAATATGGATAGCACTCGGATCTGCATTGGCAGCCATCATATCGCTGATTAAGTCGTTCTGGCAATAGGGTGTTGCAAAAAAATGTAAAAGGAGTTTTTATGACAAAACGCACGCAGCGCGCCCCTGCTAAACGGGCAATCATCGTCGGAATGGATGGGGCAAGTATGGAACTGGTTAAGAATATGATTGACTGGGGACATACCCCAAATATGGCGAAGCTGCTCCAGACAGGAGTTTACCGTCCCATGATCGGCGTATTCCCGACATTGACACCTCCGGGATGGACAGCACTCTCGACAGGTTCATGGCCCGGGACACATCAGGTGATGGACTTTAATATTCGGGCTGTCGGGGAACAACTTGACAAAACGGTGTGGGGTATCAACACTGGGTTGTGCCAATCCGAATACTTATGGAATCTCGTAGAACGTGCGG
Source organism: Candidatus Poribacteria bacterium (assembly GCA_009835515.1). GTDB lineage: Bacteria > Poribacteria > WGA-4E > WGA-4E > WGA-3G > WGA-3G. The sequence goes on along the minus strand of VXXH01000799.1, from coordinate 4,226 downwards.
GCGGAAAACCGATTTTAGTGAAATGGGAAATGTCTTGGCCCCCCACTGTTAAAACTGGTATCCAAGTGGAGGGAACAGGCCCTGGTGTCTCCAACCATCATCAGATTGCAGGGTATCATCTCTTTGTGGCAGGAAAATGGGCACCGCGTCCTATTGGCGGACAGCGCGACCCAGAAACACTTGATCCGAGTGCATTACAGAAAGTTCGACATATTGATCCTGTTACTATTGAACCCGTTGACGATGGAGAGTGGAGTGCCTTGCCGGATTCTGCTGAACCGGTGCAAGTGGTCGAACTCACTATCCGACCCTTGGCACGCGGTAGAGAAGATGTGATGCCATCGGTCTATTCCCAAGGCGAAGCTTCGGATGAAACACGGGTTCCAAAACCGTTTTATGGGCTGATTTACGCTTCTGGTAACGACGGTTATGATCGGATACGAATCTGCCGAAGTCGTTCTGGCGATGATGCCGTCGCCGATCTCGGTGTCGGTGAATGGAGCGACTGGTGGTTAGATAGTTTTGAAATTGACGGTAACAAGGCAGAGGGTTACGTCCGAATGAAACTTGTGACGCTCACATCGACAGCTGATGCTTTTGAACTTTTTGTGCCTCAAATTTGGCCACGAGTGGGATATACTGTCCCCGATACAGTCGCTACCACGATTGATACGGAAATCGGTTCTTTCCTGCAAAACCCGGCTCGCGACGCACTCGGTCAAATGGACGACGACACCTATTTTGAAGTGTTAGACTACCACCATCAACGTCTTGCGGATGTTGCGACGCATCTCGCAGCAAACAACGATTGGGATGTCCTGATGGTGGAGAGCCACGCGCCGGACTACGCCAGCCATTTCTTCCTTAGCCAAGCAGATGAAATTAGCGGCGCACCACCGGAAACAATCCATCGGTGCCGTGAGGGGTTACGGCGCACTTATGAATCTGTTGATCGGATGATTGGGCGTGTCGTAGAATGTGCCGATGACGATACAGTTGTCCTCGTCTGTGCCGACCACGGTGGGACCCCGAACCAATTCCGTGCCGTGGATATTGAGTCGGTCTTGGAAGAGACAGGGTTTATTGTCAAAGATACAAACGGTGAGATAGATTGGACAAAAACACGGGCTGTCAACGTCGGTTTGGTGCATATCTTCATCAACTTAGCCGGACGTGAACCCGGTGGCATCGTCGCGCCAGAGGCCTATGAAGCAACACAACGCGAACTTATCGCAGCATTGCATACTTACAAAGATGAGAAAACCGGACGGCATCCGTTCACTTTAGCCGTCACGCGTGCAGATGCTGAGATGTTTAACCTACAGGGAGAATTAGTTGGTGATGTTGTTTACGCGCTGCGTCCTGAATTCGATGGCGCGCACGGTAAGCAGTTGCCCTCTGTGAGTTTTGGTATCGGCGGACAACACTCTACATTTATTTTATCGGGGGCTGGGGTTCGGCAAGGCGTTGCGTTGGAACGGCAGGTCCGTGTCGTAGATGTCGCGCCGACGCTCTGTTATCTGCTCGGACTTCCGATGCCTGATAAGGTAGAGGGTGGTGTCGTTTACGAGGCGTTAGAAGATCCAAATTGGCATTTGACGGAACTTGCGGCTTTGGAATAACAGAGGCTGCAGATGCTTTAAAAAGGTACACCGATGCCACATTTCTCGCGCAATTCTTCCAACGTATAAGTGTTGATGACTTCGGCTTTTGTGAGCCATCCGCGACGGGCAACATTCAAGCCGGAGTGTCGGTGTGCCAATTGTCTAATAGCATGTGCATCGGTATTGACTGCTAACAACACGCCCGCATCTTTTGCCATCCGTACAAACCGAGGGTCCAAATCCAATCGACTCGGTGATCCGTTAATCTCCAAAACCGTGTTATTTTCTGCAGCGGCTGCAATGACCTCTTCAAGATTCAGCGGATAGCCAGGTCTGTACCCGAGCATTCTGCCTGTAGGATGTCCGATGATATTGACAAACGGGTGCTCGATTGCGTGGACGATGCGTTTCGTCATTTCTGCTTCGGTGAGGTTGAAATGACTATGGACGCTTGCAACAACAATATCAAGCTGCGCTAAAATCTCATCCGGAAAATCCAGAGTGCCGGACCGCCGAATATCTACCTCAGAACCCGCAAGGACTGTGATACCCTCGACCTCTGCATCTAATTCACGGACTTGCTTCACTTGTTCAAGGAGTCGTTTCTGATCCAAACCGTTTGCGACAGTGGAAGAGACCGAATGGTCCGTAATCGCAAAGTATTCAAGACCTTCTGCTTTCGCTGCCGCCACTATCTCCTGAAGTGTATTCCGTCCGTCACTTGAGTCAGTATGTGCGTGTAAGTCGCCTCGCAAGTCGGCAAATTCAACGAGATCCGGTAAGGTATTGTCTTTAGCCGCTGCGACTGAGGTGCTATCTTGCCGAAGTTCAGGTGGAATATAGGAGAGTTCGAGTGCTTCGTAAATTTCCGCTTCTGTGATACCGTGTTTAGCCGTCTGTGGGGCAGGACAATCAGGTAGTGCCTCAAAGTGGGCATCTGCTGGTGTCGTTAAAAATAGGGTTAGTTCGTACGTGGCAGCGGTGCAGAGATAGATGGAGACTGGAAAACCTTGGTCAATATAGAATTGAATTACGGGGAGTGTATCGCGGACATCATCTGTCGGTTCGTTTCGACTTTTTTCTATGAGAGATGCCCTGTTGCTGTCATATAGGTACTGGGTTTGATCGTCTGTTTTGAAAATGATTTGCGTTTGCGAAAAGGGTTCAAGGAAGGCTTGCAGCGGGGCGGGGACAACACCATTTTCAAATCGAAATGCTGACTCGTCCTGACACTCAACAATCAATTCTATACCTCGACAGATCTCTTCGTACCGCCGTAGATGTCCTGTGAATTCGGGTTTCCGTTTTATCCATCCATCGCTTATTAATTGCGCTAAGTTCTCGGAGATCCGCTGTGCGATTGGCAAAACATCCCGCAATGGACGTGCTTTTCGTAGCTGCGTGCGAAATTCCAAACTCTCGGCTATCATTTGAAGGGTCTTCTTCCCGATCCCCTTCAGACCTCTCATCTTTCCACTCTCCAGTAACACTCGGAGGTCTTCAAGGTTCCGTACACCGAGTTCCTGATAGAATCTACCGACAGTCTTGACACCGATCCCGCGGAGTTCAAGGAGTTCAAGTATCCCTGTCCCCATTTCCGCTGTGAGATCGTCATAGTATTTGCAGCGTCCGGTTTCCAGCATTTCGACCGTTTTGTCTTCGATGGTTTTTCCGATACCCGGTGTAGCTCGGAGCTGTTCAACTGCTTTCTTATTGTAATCGGATGCATCTTGCTCGGAGGCTTCGGAGGTTTCGAGTTCAGAGGGAAAGTCCTCAATTATATCCGCTGCGCGCTCATAAATTCTCGCGCGAAATGCATCGTCCCCTCGGATTTGGAGGAGGGATCCGATAGCGCGGAATACATCACTAATCTCACGATTTGTCATTTTCAACGATCTCCATTCGCAGTAATGATCGGGGTCCGTCAGATAGGACCTACGACGCGAATTTCCGATATGTAGCAAAACCGACGATGAGTCCGATTAGCATCTCAACCACAATAACCGAAATAATTTGATAAATAGTAAGGAAGTGAAGACCTCCTAATTGAGATCTGAAGATATGCAGCACGCCATAGAAGCAGCCAAGTCCAGACAAGGCACCAAGTCCACCGAGGAAAAGCCCATGAACAATAAAAGGCGCGAGAAGATAGCGGCGGAACATACCGAGAAGTTTCATGAGGTGAAACTCATCGGTACGGGCAATTGCTGTTTTCTTGATAACCGAGCCGATAATGAACCAGACGACAACGATTGTCACACCGATGGCGACGAGAGTTGTCCGTTCTGAGTCGCGCAACCGATCTCTCAGTTGTCCGTGTCCGGTTAACAAGATGTCCTCAATTTCGTCGTGTGCTTTAATCTCTAACGCGATGTGCTCTAACGTTTTACGGGTTATTAATTCTTCGTCCACATAGACGTTGAGAGATGCTGGGAATGGGTTTACACCGCGAGTTTCTGAAAACGCCTCCTTAATCAGAACACCCAAATCCTGAAACTCGGTTTCGCCGCTCGCGAGTTTCTCAGCCTTTGAAGCATAATTTACCGCGAGGATCTGTCCATTTTTCTCTAAGCGGCTAACCAAGGTGCGTCCCATTGACTCATCCACGGTGTCTTTTAGGAA
>VXXH01000514.1 GCA_009835515.1 Candidatus Poribacteria bacterium | reverse complement strand
CTTTTTTAATGATACGCGGTATTCATCCGAATGTCAAGGCAAAACTCTCCAGACGAATGCCTAATCCGGCAAAATCCGATACCCTGTGCTAATCCCAGTAATCATACCGATAATCGCCCAGAGTCCAGCACACGTCATCTCCCCGAGAACGAGTCCGAGGAATATAGGTCGCGCCGTCCGATACGCCTTCAATCCACCATATTTCACAATGCTAAACTTCAGCCCCCAACCCAAGAATATAGAGAACCAGAGCTTAAACGTCGCCCACGAACTCAGCATCGTGTAACCGAGCGGATGCAGGGGCCACCACACAAAGGTTTGACGCATCCACATTAAAAAGATCGTAAAACCGCTGCCGAATACCATAAACCCGGTATTCGTCCAATTCGTGCTTGTTTTCGGGCTTGTGAGCAGTCCTTCAAGTTGCCGCATAAACCAACTGCCACCCGTATAAGGCGCACCGTGTGCATAACTAATTTTGATTGCAGAGTAATAGGAAACGGCAAGCCCGATAACCATCGCAACTGCCATTGCGATGAGAAGTTGCCGCCGTTTGACGCGAACCTCGTCTGCCGCCTTCAACCCGTTCATAATGTTCGGCATCATAAATTCGCGAAGATCTAATGTGAGGCACACCGGATGCATCATTATCGAAGTCAACGTAGAAGGGTGGATTTTTGAGGTGCCGAGCGTTGTCAAATAGAAACTCTGCGGTGAAAACGACGGATTGATAAACGGGATCCCGCCGTTGATCACCTGCCACGTCAGCACGATATACATCGCCAGCAGAAATAGCACAAAACCGAACGCGAATAGGAGAGACATCCCCATCAGATGGTTAAAAAATACAAGCACACAGATGCCACCAAGAAGACCAAAGATTGTCACGCTGTGAGGAAGTGCCTCATCGGAAGGACGAAACTGGAGCATGTTCTTAATATGATGCCGCGTCTTCCAGAGCGCGATCCCAACAAACGCCAGACACGCCCCCGCTTCTTGTGCCGCACTAAATGATTTACCCGTCCATTGCACACCCGGTCCCGAAGTAAGCTGAAAACCGAGCATTACGCCCAAGAGGCATTGCAATTTGTAAAAGACAAAGAAAAACCAGATACTAAACGATACCTCCAAGGTGAGCAGATAACTAAATCCGACCATCGACCAGAAGATAACAATCTGAAATGGCCGGAGGGCACTCCAAGGACGTTCAACGAGGTATTGGTTGAGCCAAAAATCACGCGGGATGTGTGGTGTGTTAGGAAAAAACGTATGCAAACCGTTCATCGTATGCAGGAACACGGGGAAGGCGAACCCGAACCACAGCGCGCTGTTTTTAAAAAGCGGACCGAGGCTGCCGCTACCTTGCCCTGCCATTTCCGCTGGCAATTTAACGAGCGGGAAGGCACAACGCTCATGCTCCACCCACTGCTTGCGGAGTAGCACAGAGAGACAGATCATCACGAAATAGACGACCACTACGTAGGCACTCCACGTCAAGATAGGTACGATCCATGCACCCCACGGCACCGATTCGCCCGCAAACAGACCTTCAAAGAATGACTGTGCCGCGGTGTGATCTTGTACCACACGCCAGTGCGGGATATAGTGGTGAAAGAGCGATTCCCAGTCGTTTTCCGGGGTAGCGAGATACTTATAAGCCACCATCGGGCTGAGCGCGTAGCGCATCATCCCTGAAGACGGGATACCTGCCGGGGCAAGCATGATACACCAAATCGTGACAAGTTCCCCGGGGGAGAAAGCCGAGGCGGGATAAAATCGTTTCAAGAGGACATTGATACCCAACACAAAAATCGTCAGGACAAAAAACGGCGCGACTGGAAAGTGTCCACCTGCAAGGAAGATATTACGGATAACGTAATCGTTATAAGGCGCGAGAAGACATTCAGTAGTGGCACACGCCAAACCAATCAACACCGCACGCCATGTAAGGCTATCTCTGACTTGTTGTTGAATCAAGTAATTGCCTTTCAAAGTAGAGTTCCGTAAATTCTCCTAACCTTGCCGCATACTATATCACAATCATCTTTTTTTGGATAGTAGATTTTCCGTTTTCGACTTGACTAAAAAACGAAGGTTTTGGTAAACTGCATCAAGAGGATAGGATATGAAACATCTTCACCATTCCCATAACACGCTCCACATCGCGCTTGTCCTACTAATGCTTGCTGCTACCCCAATATGCAGCGAGGCAGAGGTCTATCCGTATCCTTACGGCAAAGACAACGAAATCGTCACCCTCAAAGGGCTCCCACTTGATCTAACACGGTTTGATCCGATTGCCAACGGATACATCCCACACAAAGGTGGAAGCGATTTCATCATAATGGAGCAGTTCGATAAAAACTGCGGCCCCAACAGCGTTCAGATGCTACTCTATTACTACAGAAAACACAGGCGACTCAAGGATATCTGGAAGGCAGGCGGCATCGATACCGTCGCATTCGGAACAGTACCCAGCGAGCTCCGACAGGCGCTCAACGAATCAGATGTCGCCGCACATTGGTACAGCAGAAGAACGCTTGACGACTTGCAACGCTACATCAATGAAAATCGCCCACCTATTCTGCTCCTGCGGCTCTCAAATAGAGGGTATCACTGGGTGGTCGCTGTAGGTTATGATACCCGGTGGGATGAATTCCTCATCGCGGACCCGAACGGACATTTCAAATGGTGGCGCGCGGATCAGCTGCAGCAAAGTTGGGCATTGGAATGGCAGCCGGAATTTGAAACAACAAGCGAGGAATGGTATGAATTCCAGATCGATGTAGGCTTAATCAATAACATCCACCTTAATCCAAATACGGTAATCGTTCCATCAGGACCCCCTTCCTTTGAAACAAATTACCTTGATTACTGGTCGGATATGCAGGCGATTGAAGTTTACGGCGAAATCAGGTTCCGCGGGGGCACGCGCGCCTGGGAAAAAACGCTCACATTCCAAAACCCATTTAGTATTGTACAGGTTTCAGACATTGAACTGCTGACTTCCACAGGTACAGCGAGCGTCAGCGGATGGGAGCGAACCAGTGACCGTTCAATTAGACTCTGGGGCGAGATTGAAGATGGGTGGTTTTTGCGTGGCAGAATGTGGATCATCGTTAGGACTTTCTACTTCAACGATGTTGACACCACGCCAGACATAAACGCTGCTAAGGCACCCTCTGTACTTCCTGCAGAAACATCGCTCCTGCCCAACTACCCGAACCCATTTAACCCAGAGACGTGGATACCCTATCAGTTGGCGGAACCGGCGGAGGTCAGCGTGTCCATCTACGCCGCAAATGGAAGATTCGTCAGGAACCTTGCGTTAGGACATAAGCAGACGGGCATCTATCACGATAAATCCCGCGCCGTCTATTGGGACGGTAAGAATGGGCAGGGCGAACCTGTCGCAAGCGGCATCTATTTCTATACCCTCACCGCTGGTGACTTTACAGCCACAAAAAAAATGCTTATTCGGAAATAACGTCACTGTTATCATCATCAAGAATTAGCAATTATGTCCGTACGCTTATTCCGATAACGGCAGCCACAACGACACTTCAGTCCCTTCACCGAACGTGCTTTCAATTTCGACACTACCGCCATGTTCCTCAAAAATCCGTTTCACATTTGCCAAACCAAGACCTGTGCCTCTCGTTTTCTTCGTAAAGAACGGTTCAAACAGATGTGCTAAATCTTCCGCTGGTATCCCGACACCGTTATCAACAACTTTGATGCCGACCGTATCTTCATGCACAATCGTAGAGACTTTCAACACACCACCTTGCGGCATCGCCTCCATCGCGTTTAGAACGACATTCATAAACGCCTGCTTCAATTTATCTGAATCAAATTGAATTTCTGGGGTTTCAGGTAACAAATCTAACACTAACTGAATCTTGTGGTGTGCCAAGTTAGCTTCCATCAGTGCCAAGACGGCTTGCAGGACAGGCGCGAGTGGCTGTTGGGCGAGGTTAAGGGCTGTCGGACGCGCGAAGTCCATCAATCCCTTAACAATCGTATCAATTTGCTCAATCTCTTCAAGGATATAACGCAGTGATTGCTGATGTTTCTCAATCGCCATCTCCGGTTTCTGCACCAACATTTGTGCCAACATCCGCATAGATGACAATGGATTTCGGATCTCGTGTGCGAAGGAAGCGGACATCTTTCCGGCTGTCGCCAAGCGTTCCGCTTGAATTAACTGATCTCTTGACTGTTGGAGATCTCTGGTCATCTGATTAAACGCAGCAGCAAGATCACCGATCTCATCGTGTGTTTTTATCTCACACTGCTCATCAAGCTCGCCCGTCGCGACGCGTGCTGTAGAGTCAACCAAAACTTTGATCGGGTTTGTCAAGTTCCTGCCAATGAGATGGCTGATGAGAGCAACCAACCCTGTAACAAGCACAGCTATGCCGAGCATATACCATGTGAGCGTCCGTTTCGCCTCGGCGATCGCTTCCATTGGGCGTAGTAAGCAGTAAAATCGTCCAAGTTGGAGCGGTAAATAAAAAACTTTATACGGCTTCCCATCAAGCGTAATATCCCGTATCACAGAAGTCCCGTCTGGATTTTCTAAGTATGGATTGATCTCACGAAGCCGCATTTTATCCGCCAAGTGCGTCCAATCTTGTTCTATATTAGAGAGTTCATCCAGCGTGGTCACATTAAGTGTGTAATCAGAGCCAAAAATCATGATCTCAACACTATAGGCACTCTTTATTTTTTCTGGATTCTGCTCAAAATACCCCGTTTCCATGATGGTATCAAGCCATCCTTCTGTCTCACGCGTAAACTGTTCACTATATTTCCATGCGAAGATCTCAATGGACACTAAAGATAGCACAACAGCAACCACGGCAAAGAGAAACATGAACGGGAGAAC
>VXXH01000318.1 GCA_009835515.1 Candidatus Poribacteria bacterium | reverse complement strand
ATACAGGTAGTTATCCCTACCGAATCACAGTCTATTGTGCACAGAGGTACCCTGTGCTACTCGCTGATTTAGAGCAAGCGAACATCTCATTTATGCCGAACGGGCGCGGCCCTGATAACGATCGCGGTCCGCGGGATTTTGGAGGTAAACGGTTCTCAAGATGTCAAGGGGCACAAGACTGGGGAGTAAGGCGGTGGCACGTATCATACGGAATTCAAGTGTATACTGGGATCCCGTCTGAACAGGATGGCGCACAATGGCACGACCTCAATTTTAAATACGAAGCCTTATGTGCCGCACCAGATGCTGTTCTTGCCTGTGTTGATGCACTTGTTAATGCAGTACCAAACCCGCTGTTGACGCTCTCAAAGTCCGGCGGATTGCGCTTTTCTTGCAGGGTACCGGACTACCTTCACCCGAATACTGAGAGCGAGAAACAGTATATCTATAAGCACACCCCGATGCCAGGAAATCCACATCAACGAAACATCTATCTCGAAATTTTGGGAGAAGATGAATATACGCGCTGGGATGCACGCTACGAGATACTCCTTGGGAATCTCTTAGATCCGCCTGTAGTTGCCAAGGAGGTGCTTTTTGCCCCGATTGATGCCCTTCGCGCTGAACTCCACCAACCCGGGGCTGATAAAATAAAACAGGACCAGGTTGTCGCCAACGCGCCACTATCTCTCGGTTCAAATAACCTTGATCTCGCAAAAGAGGCGTTTATACAGCATGATTTTTCTTATGTCCGACAAGAGAACGGTTGCCATCATTGGAGGCAACTCGATCGTCCTGTTGACGATGAGTACGTCCTGCTCTGGGAGAGCGACAACATCGTCTGGGTTCGCGCATCTACACCTACTGACGAATTCCCCACGGAAGCCACGCCAATTACGGAGGTCTGGGGCGATACTGGCATTCTACCACCAGCACCTGGTCTCGGAATATTTGTGTCCGATGAAATGATCGCCGTGCAGGACGGGAAGCTAAGTCCTTTGGCAGTTAAACGTCCACCTGCCGTACTACACAAATCTGAATGTACCCAAGAGCCTTATCAAACACCTGAAAGCCATGCTGTCCAAACACAGAATATCTTTGATGGAACTGCTCGTATTCTTGGGCTTGTTACCAGAACAGACGGCGGAAACCACGAAGCAGCCTCGTATCTCCTTGATGATCGGGCAACTTGTTTAAATGTGCCAGTTGCCAACTTAGCCGAAAAAGCAGAGCAGTACTATCAAAGTCGAAACATATCATCATTCACACGCTGGAAGACTCGGATGCACCAATGGGAACAGGTAAAAGCCATACCGGCTGACGGGCGGATGGCAACTCCGTTTCAACGAGGTAATGTTTGTGAGGATCCGGAGCGATGTGAGGCACTTGAGAAAAAGGGAGGAAATCCGAGTGAGAGTATCTGCCCACACTGTCCAGTCTATACCGAGTGCCAACAACGCGGATATTTATCACAACCGGCAGCATTGCAACGCACTAAAGCACAGATATTGGCTATTCCCGAACTGTTTTTCAATCCACAATACGCTGAGTTGGTTGAGAAAATTTTTAAGCAGATGGACGAGACAGAGAGACTTGGCATCATCGGCAGAATACAAGCGCATAAGTTATTCTTTCAATGCAAGATGCAAAAAAAATTGTTGGAAGAGTGGAGTGTCCGCTGGCAGGGGAGTGCCTTAGGAAACTTTGCCAAAGCTTTACAGCATGCAATAGAAATTGCCGATATACCACATGCCGATGCTGTCAAGCGGATCCGAACGGTCATAAAATCTTTTGAATGGCAGGAAGAAGCACTCGTCAGACAGATGTGTCAAGTGAGTGTACAAGGCAGCGTAGTAGAGCGCAGTACTGTTGACCCTGAAACTGGACAACTATTGGCACGTTTTGCTATTAAGTTTGAGAACGGTATTTCTGCTTATGTTCCTTTGGATGATAATGCAGCAGATAGACTCAAGATCAAAGGGACACCGTTTTTTCGGCTCTCCGGCTTTGCAGTCAATGAGGACATGAAAATCATGATGTCAATGACGCAAGCCATCCGTTTGGGGATCTTAGATACAAGTACTGTGGAACGTATTCAGGAATTCCCTACAGCCTGTCCGGATCCAAGCTGGACGTATTGGCATCAACTCAAGCGTTTCTTTGCCCATTACTCGCGGGATGCCGACGCACCAATACGATGGGGCACGGACGTGCTACGGTTCTGGCTGCCACCTTTGCTCCATCCGAGCATCAAACGTCTTCTGCTAATGTCGGTAACCTTCTCCGAGCGGCACATCCGTAGGGCCTTTCCACATGAGGACATTCAGGCGTGTCGCTCTGAACCGACATCTTGGATCCCGGGAAATCGAGTCTTTCAGATTCGTACAGGTGTTTATCCGAAGCAAACAATTTTGGGATACAATAACAACGCTGATGTTGTTGGTATCTCTAAAACAGGACAACGCTTTTTTGCGGGTATCCGCTCAGAAATTGAGAGGGATCCAAGCGTTAAACATGCAATTATCACCTATAAGTCGGTGATCTCGTGGTTGAGCGATATTGCAAAAAAAGATAACGTCTCTTTTGTGACCAATTTCGATAATGTGAGGGGGCTCAGTGCTGATTTTAGAAAAACGCAAGTCATTTGGATAATCGGAACGCCACAATGGCTGCCAAGCCTTATTTGGCGGCGCGCGCAGATTTTGTTTGGCGATGACAAGGAACCGCTCTTTTATGAGAAAGAAATAGAAACAGGCCGCTATAAAGACGAGCGAATCCAAGATGTTTATGAACAGGGCGTTGTTCGCGTACTCACACGAACTATTCATCGCACAGGATTGGAGCGTTGGGCAGACAGGACCGTTGTACTCATCTCGAGTTTGGCAGTACCCGACATCACCGACAGACCCGAAACGCTCCTTTTCGACTGGGAAGATTTTGAAATTGCTGGTGGCCTTCATGAACTCCCTGAGGTGATTGCCACGCGCGAGCGTTTTGAAGCAGAGCGTGAGAAGTTAACTGTCGAATCCAGCAGAGAAGAAGTAGAACGGGTCTTGGGATGCTCCTCAAGGCAGGCGAACCGAGTCTTGAGAGAATTTAGAGGTGGTGCTCCATTACGTGTGCCTTTCCGTAAGCAGATCCTCGTGCTACTTGCTGATGGTGAGAAGCGGACAGCGGAACTCGTTGCAGCTATTGAGGGGCATCCAAAAGCAGTAAAAAATGAACTCAAGCGTCTTGTAGATACAGGTGAAATTGTCCGGGTACGGTGGGGGATATACGCGCTGCCGAAGCGGGAAACATAGCCTATACGCCGGTAATACGGACAGTTTGCCTAATTTGAACTGACTTGCTTGTAACCTTTTGGCAATGGTTTTCCAGCGACGAGCGCAGATTTCAGCGGGCGGACATGTCGGCAACTGCCGCGATGTGTGAAACCGGGGCAGTCGCATGTTACATCTACACCGACAACCTCCAGCCTGTAGAATTTGCCTTCCTGCGACGAACTCTCAGCGTGATAGACGCTCCGCTCAGGACCCGCAAGGACTTGTGCTAAGGTACGGATGGCTTCTTCGGAATACGGACGTAGCTGCGCACGCGTTGCTTTACGAAGATGTGAGGCATTTTCTTCAAGGTAGGTCTCCCCCGCTTTCTGAAGCACATCATGCAGTTCAGATGCTTTAAGTTCACTGGTTTGAACAGACAACGCATTCATCATTCGCTTGAGTTCGCTAAGGACATCTAACTGGAGGGCAGCCTCTCCATCTGGTATCAAAATTGATCCTTCAACAATGGAATCCATCAATGCTGCTTTTGTTTCTAATACCGTTTTGACGAACGAATCAACAGTACCAGTTGCAATCATATAGGTGACATTGACGGTACCTGTCTGACCGATGCGATAAGCGCGATCTTCTGCCTGCCAGTGGTTAGCAGGCACCCAATCTAAGTCATTAAAAACGATCTGGCGCGCCGCAGTGAGATTTATACCAATGCCTGCTATGTGCATGTTGGCTATGAAAAGTTTGGTATCGTCATCGTTTTGAAAACGGTCAACCCTGTTTTGTCTCTCATGGACAGGCACTTCACCGGAAACATAGACCGCTCGGTCCTTGAAGTGCCTTTGGAAACGCTGCATCGTATTGAGGAAGGAGGTAAAAATAATTACCTTTTCACCCTGTTCCAGCGCATTTTCCACGAATTTAATGGTGTGACGGCATTTGACAAAGGCAATTGCTCGGCGCACTTGGGTTAGCCTACCCATTCCACTTCCTAAATCTGTCGTGTCTATTGAATCATCTAATTCATTGCGATGTTCTGATGATAAACCAACGGATTCTGGTATTCTATCAATGGCTTCAGGTGTGTCAAATTTTGATATGAATTCTTGTGCCAGTCGATTAAAGTGCTGGATGGCGTAAGGGTGCAGCTCAATGTCCATCCATGTTCGAATTTTAGGTGGTAGGTCTAACACCTCATCTTTTGTGCGGCGCAGCATGACACCGTGTAGTTGCACAGTCAATTCCTCGATGTTGCTTGCCCCATCTGCTACTAATCCGAAGTCTCCTTGATATGCATCGCAATAACGTTTGGCAAAACTCAAGAAACTCTTTCCAAGAGAATGACCCAGAATCTGCAACAGCGGAAAAAGGTCACGCGGACGGCTTGTCATTGGTGTACCGGTTAACGCATGGACGACAAGGTCATGCTTAATCTCTTTAACCAGTTTTGATGCGTTTCGACTCCGCTGACTCTGATAATTTTTTAGGTAATGTGCTTCGTCGAAAACAACGCCTTTCCAGTCGAACGCAAGGAGTTTCTCAAGGTGTTTGCCGAGAATTTCATAGTTGACAATAATCCAACCACAATAATTTATAGGCGGGAGCGGTCCGGGAC
>VXXH01000084.1 GCA_009835515.1 Candidatus Poribacteria bacterium | reverse complement strand
ATAATTTTCAATAATCGCGATGAATCCGATTTCTTGAAGTACCGGTATACAGACTTACACGAAGTAAATACGCGATCCAACGAGAGGTCATATCCATGAGAGCACGCCGCAGTACAACTAAACACACCCTTGATAAAGGGGATCTACTCGATCAGAAGTGGCTAACCTATTTTTTAGCCATCGTTCTTATTCTGCTCGTCCTTGTCTTTGTTGTTTTATTATCCCCTACTTATAAGCGATATGTCGTTGATACCGTCAAATCTGTGTTTTATGGCAAAAAGCAGAAAGCCCCACGTCCGAAGGCTTCACCCGTAAAATTTCTACAGCCTGTTCTTCCAGATGGCCTAACATTCTGATGCTGACAAAACTTGGAGAGAAACATGTCTAAAGCAATGTTTGGGTTAGGACTACTATTGCTATCGTTGAGTCTAATCTCTGGGTGTGGCTACGTTTTTAAATCGGCATCTCTGGAACATATCAATACTATCCGTATCGCGCCTGTTGAAATTTTGGATCCTGATTTTGCTTACGATGCCGCCTCGCAGCGACCTTATGATGAAGTGATTCGTGAAAAATTGACGCAACGTTTTAACCGGAAGTGGCGAGACGGAAACGATGCCGAATTTACGATGCGGATACAGGATTTTGATATACGGGAACACAGGTATGGACCCCAAGGCGCAATCGAAATGTTGCGCATGACCTTACAAATTGAATACAAATTTCTTGATAGAATCCGCAACAATATGATCGCTCAAACCGACAATCATCTCCAAGTTCACGACTTCTATATTGTGTCAGGTAGAGTTGAACCGCCGGAGACCATTGAAGAAGCTAAAGTGCACATTGTAGATGAAATGGTCGAAGATCTGTATAACCAACTTGCTAAACGGTAGCAATGCGTGTCGGATCCTTTTTCCGACAAGACTCGGAGGGAAAAATGTCTAAATCAATGTCTGTGTTGGCGGTATTGATATGCTTAAGTTTAATTTCTGGATGCGGGTATGTTTCCAAATCAGAGTATCTTGAACATATTAGTACTATCCGTATCGCACCTGTTGAAATCTTAGACGCAGATTTCGCTTATGATAACGCCTCCCAGCGACCCTACGATGAAGTCATTCACGAAAAGCTAACGCAACGTTTCAACCGGAAGTGGCGAGACGGAAACGATGCCGAATTTACGATGCGGATACAGGATTTTGATATACGCGAGCAAGGCTATGGCCCCCAAGGCGAAGTCGAAATGGTACGTATGACCTTACAAATCGAATACGAATTCCTTGACAGAGTCCGCAACAACATGATCGAGCAAACGGACAATCACCTCCAAGTTCACGACTTCTATATTGTGGACGGTAGGGCTGAACCGAGGGAAACCCGAGAAGAAGCCGAGAGACGCATTGTAGATGAACTCGTAGAAGACCTTTACAACCAACTTGCCGAACAGTGGTAACAGGACATAGCAGCGGATGAAACGCAAAATCGCATACATTTTTGATACATTCTATCGTTTCTCGCTCTGCACCTATCTTCTCTGCAGCTTGATGCTAATTTCATGTAGTAGAGATCAAGGCGATTGGACGATTGTTCAGCGCGAAGGTAGATATATCTATGGCGTGTGGCATAGTTCTACGGCAAAGAGAGCAGAGCAGACGATGCTGGAGGTCGCTGGAAACATAAAAGCATTCTCAACGCAGGTTGGAGAATCACCAGCGACAGAAAGTGTTTTACAGACAACGCTTTCGCCAGAAAACCTTTTACCAAACAACGGTGAATTATTAGGGTGGGTCCAATCGCTTGCGCCTTCGACCTATCAAGGTAAAACGCTCTATCGAGATAGAGCGACTTCGCCGGATCTTTACTACGCTTACGGCTTTAAACGGCAAGCAGAGGTAGAATACGAAACGCCTCGGTTCGGTTCAAAGCCATTGATTTTACTCGAAATTTTCGATATGGGAACCCCAGAAAACGCCTTTGGAATTTACAACTTTCACACCTACCCGAGAATGGAATTTGAATGGGTTGGCAGTAAAGCGATGCTTTCAGGCGGGTATCTCCGGTTTTCAAAAGGAAAGTATTTCGTGCAGATTGAAGGCTATGAATTCGCCACTGGCATTCGTGAGGGCATGATTACACTCGCGAAAGCCGTTGCTGCACAGATTAAAGACCCACCGCCAAAGCCACAAATACTTGCACTACTACCTAACAACAAAAGAATACATGGAAGCACTAAGTTATTCCGATCCAATTGGGCATTAAGCCAAATTTACAGTACACTCCCTGCCAATGTCCCGCAGTTGACGGATACTGCCCTCGGAATCTCCGCACACTATCAGAATAAGTCTGATTCAACAGATTGGATGGATGCCCAAATTGTTTTCATCATCCGTTTTCCAGACGCCGCCACAGCTGAATCTGCCTTTGTCCTTTACCGAGATACCGTTGACGCTTTAATAAAAGGGACTGTAGATTCTGAAAAAAGGACAGATGGCGCAGTGCTTATCAACGAACCTTCTGCCCTGTAACTGAGGAAAAGGGGTTATCAGTGGGCAACGGTTATAGTTTAAAAGATAACTTCGTTAAACCAATAACCTCTTAACTGAAAACTGAAAACTGAGTACTGATAACTATTAGAAAGGAGCCTTCTCATGCGAGGCGATTTTGAAGCCTATCTCAACGATTCTTTTCGTGATGAAAACGGCAAACTCAATTTAGCCGCTTTGTTGGCATTAGAGGACGAGGCTGATATGGATGTCGTTGTCGTCATGCCGACGCCCCAACCGCTTCCCGAAAACAGTGAACTTGCCGAGGCGATTCGCGGTAATCCGCGTACCCTCGGTTGCGCACTTGTACATCCGACAGAACCCGAACCGGTCGAGCAGGTCAGGTTGACCGCTGAAGTGTGGGACATGCCCGGCATTAAACTGATGCCCGCCATTCACAACTACAATGTAGATGATCCTATCGTGCGTCCCGTTGTTGAAGCCGCACGCGACTATGGACTTATCATCTCAATTCACTCTGGACCTAACAATTGTCATCCCAACCGGATCGGCACTGTTGCAAGTTGGGTGCCAGAAACGCCCGTTATCATGGATCACATGGGATTTCCAGACGATTTAGATGCCGGTATCGCTGTCGCAAAAGCGAATAAGAATGTTTCACTCGGAACCACCATCTTGCGGTTCCATCGCCGTTGGGGAACAGACCCAGACACCGTTGTTCCCACTGAAGTGAAAACTGCTGTTGATGCACTCGGACCAGAACAGATCGTCTTCGGCTCCAATTTACCGGAATACCGACCCATCCAAGTTATCAACGCTCTCAAGCGATTAGAACTCGGCGATGATGCTGAGGCACTGATTTTCGGCGAAAATCTCGCGCGTATCTATGGGCTTTAAACAGGCGAAATCTTCGGCGTATCTGGTAACTAAAATGAAGAGAACACCCCTTTATCACGTCCATGAGTCCCTTAATGCGAAATTCACCGAATTCGGTGGGTGGGAGATGCCGCTCCAATATAGCAGTATTGTTAAAGAGCATCTCGCTGTTCGGGCGACTGTGGGGCTGTTTGACCTATCCCACATGGGAGAGTTTGAGGTGCGTGGGCAGGGTGCAAACGAGTTAGTCCAAAAACTCAGCACCAATGATGTCGGACGTTTAACCGATGGTCGTGTGTTGTACACTCTCTTTTGTAATGACGCAGGCGGAATCGTTGATGACCTGCTCATTTACCGGTACGCTGATAACCACTATATGCTGGTCGTCAACGCTGCCAACATCGAAAAAGACTTCGCATGGGTAGAGACCCACAACGATACAGGCGCGGAAATAAAAGACGTAAGCGAGCATACCGCTCTCATCGCACTCCAAGGACCAAAGGCGATAGACCTTCTGAAGCCTTTCGTTCCCGAACACGATATTTCTGAAATTGCGTTTTTTCGCTTTGAAGACGGCGAGGTAGCAGGGATCCCCACTGTCATTTCACGAACAGGGTATACAGGTGAAATCGGTTTTGAATTATACGTTGATGCAAACAGTGCGGAGAATTTATGGAACGCGATCTATCCTGCTGTAATAGAAGCTGAAGGACAACCCGTAGGACTGGGCGCACGCGACACATTAAGACTTGAAGCCGGACTCCGTCTCTACGGCGTAGATATGAACGACGACACGAACCCGTATGAAGTTGGACTCAGTAAGTTCGTCAGATCCAAAGGGCGACAGTTTATTGGAAAAAGCGCACTCCTTGCCGGGAAAAAGAAGGGTATTGAAAAACAGATGGTGGGATTTCAGATGCTTGATCGTGCTGTGGCGCGTGCCGGTTATCCTGTCTATAAAGACGGTGAACGTATAGGCAGTGTAACGAGCGGAGCACCTTCGCCAAGCCTGAAATGCAGCATCGGTTTCACTATTGTAACGTCACAAACAATATCTGAAGATGATAAAATTGACATAGAAATTCGGGGTAGGATGCACCCCGCCAAAATTGTAAAGGCACCTTTTATCTAATAGCCGAAGGCGGTCTCTTCAGCGAAGCGTTAAATCTCTATTTTCGCTCGGAGGAACAACATCACACCCACGTTAGGCTATCGCGTCCGTTGAAAAAGCCATAGCACCAGCGGAAATCGACTTTCAAATGAGCAAAAGACAAGGCAAGTGAGAAAATAGAATGATTCCACAAGAATTAAAATACAATGAAAGCCATGAATGGGCAAGACAAGTGGGTGACATCGTCACTATCGGTATCAGCGATTATGCCCAATCCGAAATTCAAGACATCGTCTACGTCGAATTGCCGGAAGTCGGTACCGAACTCACACAGAAAACAGAATTCGGTGTCATAGAATCTGTCAAAGCCGCATTTGATCTCTACGCACCCGTTAGCGGCGAAGTG
>VXXH01000182.1 GCA_009835515.1 Candidatus Poribacteria bacterium | reverse complement strand
GTGCCTATGTCTAATGCTTCTCATCTCGGCATACATGATTGTGCCAGTGTATTCAGCAGATGTAACCGTTGGGCTACTCGCCGGCAGCAACAAACTCGGTGAAGTAGAAGAAGCCGCTTACGCGTGGGCGGAGGATAACTTCAAAACCACAACACTCCTCGTAGACAAAAGCGGTAACTTTAAGAACCCCAATGGCACCGCGCTGCAACCGGAGCAATTCGCCGTGCTATGGATGTTCTATACAGAAACAAACACATTGCCAGATCCGTTCCTCGCCGATGCAACTCAAAAGGCAATCCTTGACTATGCAGAAGCAGGCGGCGGCGTGTTTCTCTCAGCGTTAGCACTCCGATATGTCTTTGAGCTTGATGTTGAAGATGGCGGAGACCCACGAGTTTTCGGTCCCCTCGGCAAGGATCCTCCAGAAATTGGTGTGGTACCAACCGCTGATGGCAAAAACCATCCCGTCTTTGAAGGGTTTGATACCAGCAAACCCGTTTTTCTCACGAGCATGCAGCAAGATGGGTTTACCTCAGATTTCTTTAACTTTGGAGATGATCCATCTGGCACAATTCTTGGAACGAAAACACGCGGCGGTGGTGCTGGCGGTGGAGAGCGTCCTTTCGTCGAATATGAAGTCGGCGACGGCATAATTATCACCCTCGGACACCACAACGGTGTTTATACCGACGCGAAATCGAAAGAGGGAACCAACCTGAGAAACCTCACGGCAAATGTCCTGAATTATCTCGGTGAAAACTCCGCGTTCTTCGCCGTTGAACCGAACGGTAAATTAGCAACGACTTGGGGAAACCTGAAGGCAGCATCAAAATAATCGAAGCGATTCCCATCTTATTCCCCCTAATATTCCCATCTTATTCCCCCCTGATAAGGGGGGTTAGGGGGGTTATCTTCGTAAAAGTGTTCACTGATTTTCGGATTTTACTATAGATGCATCGAACAGTCCATGTTTGCAATATTGGCTTCCGCATCACGCCAATATGCAATCGTCATGGGCTTTCTTTTTTCCGCGCAGTTGACAATTTCCCACGTTCTCTGTATAATGAAATCGGGAAACTCAAAACATGTCAAACAACTTTAGTAGAGCAAGTTTTGGCTCGCAAGCTACGCCAAAAGTCAGCCTCCGCGCTGTGCTGCTCGCACTTCTCATCACTATCCCGAACTCCTACTGGCTCATGATTAACTGGGGGCCCAGCGGTTATGGCACAGGTCAGAGTTTCCCAACTGTCTCAACCGTCTACTTCAACGTCATTTTCGTCGTGCTGGTTCTGATGGCAGTAAACCCGTTGCTCCGTACAATTCGGAAAAATGCTCGTCTCACTGATGCCGAATTGATGGTGGTTTATCTCCTCGTATCTATTGCCTCCTCCATCGCTGGACACGACACGCTTCAGATACTGTGGCCCCTCCTCACTTATCCCATCTGGTTCGCAAGTCCAGAGAACGAATGGGGCGAACTGTTCCACCGACACATGCCGGATTGGCTAACCATCAAAGAACGGAGTGTGCTGGCAACTTTCTATCAAGGCGATGCCTCACTGCACACCGTCCAACATCTACAACTCTGGATGACACCCGTACTCTGGTGGTCGGCTTTGATCATTGTGCTAACGTGCATGATGTTCTGTATCACGATTCTCATCCGGCACCAATGGGTGAACCACGAAAAACTCAGCTACCCTGTCATTCAGATTCCACTGCACTTAACAGAAAACGGTGGACGGACGCTCCTGAGCAATCGGCTATTTCTATTAGCAGCAGTACTCGCAGGGGGGATGAACCTCCTTAACGGACTCCACTTTCTGTTCCCTGTTGTGCCGGGTTTAGGTGGGAGCCTCTATAATTTAGGGCAACACTTTCAGACGAAACCCCTGAACGCTATCGGTAGGCTGCCTATTGCAGTCTATCCTTTTGCGATCGGGATGAGTTTCTTCATACCACTCGAACTCTCGTTCTCTATCTGGTTCTTCTATCTTTTCCATAAGATCACGCGCGTCTGGGGAACGATGGCAGGTATCGGGCATTTACCGGGATTCCCATTTCTCGACGCGCAATCCTTCGGCGCATGGTTCTGTTTAGGGGTCTCCGCAATATGGCTGACTCGGAAGTTCATCGCGCGACAGGTGAAAAACGCTTTCCGAGGCAACCCTACCGAGCTTGACCCAACCGGTACACCTTCGACACATATCCGATATGCAATCATCGGCTTGATCATCGGGAGCATCTTCATCCTTGTCTTCTTCAAAAGCACAGGCACACCGATCTTCAGTATCTTCGGTTATTTCACGCTTTTCTTTGCGTTAGCGATTGCCATCACACGTATCCGTGCAGAAGTCGGGCCACCGGCGCATGACGTGCCGTGGCGACCAGATAAAGTACTTGTCTCTTTTCTCGGCACACGGCGGATCGGTGCGGAGGGGTTAACGACGTTCAGTATGTTTCACGGTTTCAACCGTTCCTACCGTTCCCATCCGATGCCGATTATGTTAGAAGGTTTCAAGGTAGCACAGGTGCGCGGACTATCACATAACCGCTTTATCGTAGCTGTCATCTTGGTGACTATCGTCGCAACAATTTCCTCAGCGTGGGCGTATTATGCGCAAGGCTATTACTACGGTGGCGCAGTCTATGGCGAGCAAGCACAGTGTCGCTGGACTTATGAACAGTTGAAGCAGTGGCTCATTAACCCACAATCTATAGACGTTGGTGCTGTCTCTGCCTCTGGTGGTGCCATCGCCTTAACGACGCTCTTGATGGTACTACGCCGTCGATTTATCTGGTGGCCCTTCCATCCTGCAGGCTACGCGCTCTCGCTGAGCTTCTGGAACACAAGTTGGTATTGGTTCTCGATTTTCTTGTCGTGGGGGATGAAAGCGATTCTCTTTCAGGCAGGCGGTTTACGAACCTATCGCCGCGCTATGCCGTTCTTCATCGGTTTGGTCATCGGAGAGTTTTTCGTCGGGGCAATCTGGACACTCATCGGTATCGCTTTAGAACGTCCGATGTATCGGTTTATGTTTTAAAGGTTGTCAGTTCTCAGTTATCAGTCGTTAGTTGTTAGCAGCGAGGTGTCAAAATCCGCCAGCGAAGAAAGGAACACAACAATGAAACTTAGTTGTCTCCCTGTCTCACTTTATAACGATATCTTCACAGGAAATAGCACTGTCGCCGATTGGATTCAATTCGGTGCCGAATTAGGGTTAGACGCTGTCGATTTCAGCATTAAATTCTTCCCAAAGCGCGACGCGGAAACGATAAAACAGACGCGCACCGCCCTTGAAAATCATAATATAACGCCGGGCATGATCGCCTGTTACTCTGACTTCACGCATCCCGACCCCGCACAACGCGCACAAGAACTAACAGACCTGAAGGCTGACATCGCACTCGCGAAAGCATTGGGAGCAGAATTCATTCGTGTGACGGCAGGGCAAAACCATCCCGGCACCGAACGCACGGCAGGCGTGCAATGGGTGACAGATGGATTTCGACGCGCGCTTGACGAAGCGGAGAAACACGGCATCACGCTCGCTTATGAGAACCATACCAAAGGGGCACCGTGGGATTATTGGGACTTCTCACAGCCTACAGAAATATTCTTGGAAATCTTAGATGCGCTCTCCGACACCCCGCTCGGGGTCTGCTTTGACACCGCGAACCCGCTTGTTCTCAGTGAAGATGTACTCGCACTTCTGGAGCAGATTGTTCATCGCATTGTTGTCGTCCATATCTTCGATCTGCGTGAAGTCGGCGTATTTGAACCTGTCCGCGTCGGCACGGGGGCATCACCCATCCCGCAAGTCTTCTCTCGCATGAGACAAGCAGGCTATGATGGCTGGCTCAGTATCGAGGAAGCCAGCCGTTCAGGACGGAACGGCTTCACGGAATCCATCGCGTTCGTTCAGAAAACATGGCAACACGCGTTAGCCGCGTGACGGTTCACTCATCCGCTCTTGTGCTTGGCGCGAGAGCTCCGCGAGATGCCCATCGTTTGCTCGCACCTGTTCAAGGTGTATCCACCGCTCTGGTGTCGCCGTGCGTATCATCTTCTCACCATATTTCCGGTCAATCCAGAAGCGTGCAGATCCGGCGATATATGCCTGTAGCGCATCTAATTTATCATCAGGATAGCGTTGACAGAGATTCATCGTAAACATCCGCCGACGTGCACCTCCGCCGAAAGCAGCATGCTTCGTATTATGATTAAACAGCACCAGATCGCCAGGAGTCGTCTCAAAGACTGTTGCCGGAACATCTTTCCCATGCATCTCCCACAACTCTTGGCTCTTACCAACTCGTTGAGCCAAAGCATCGGCATAATTATCGCCGAAGAGGTGGCTCCCTGGAATGACACGGAGCGCGCCGGTATCGCGAGTCAACGGATCCAGATAAAACGCAATCTTAATATGCCTCGGATCTTCTAACTTATGTCCACCATCCGAGTGCCATCCGGTATCGCCGACGTAGAAATTGCCGTCGCTGCCCATGTAGTTGAAATCATCACCGAGGAGTGCTTTTGCAATCGCCAAAATCCGCGGGTCATCCAATAGTGATGACAACTCTTCACTCTGATCGATGAAGGGGACGATACAGGAGCGGGCAGTACCTTCGTGCGGTTTACCGTCATGTCCGCCGCCTCTCTCTTCCCAGACGGCTTCAAAAGCATCTTGGATCGCCGTAATCCGGTCCGCCATCAGTTGCGGAAAACTGAGATAACCGAACGTCTCGAAAAAACTAATCTCTGAATCGGTGATGGTGAAATCATGCTGATTCATCGTTACATCCTCCAATATCATACAATAGAACCCTACATTCATCCGGTTCCTCTTATAGTGAAGCCCATAAATAAGTGGACATCTTTGTAGCATAGGCTGTTAGCCTG
>VXXH01000697.1 GCA_009835515.1 Candidatus Poribacteria bacterium | reverse complement strand
CGGCTATGGTGGTGGTGATAGTGAGATGCTCATCGGACTCTGGATGCGGCAACGTGGGAACCGAGACGATGTTTTTCTTATTGATAAAGGTGGACACCCACAAGGTAGAGTGCCACGCCCGCGTCTGTCCCCTGAAGAACTCAAAGCTGATCTTGATGAAAGCATTACACGACTCCGGACCGATTATATCGATCTTTACATGCTCCATCGCGATGACCCTGTAATCCCGGTGCGCACTATTATTGATTATCTGAACGAAGAAATCGGGGCTGGACGCATCCGAGCCATTGCTGCCTCTAACTGGCAACCGGAGCGTATTGCTGAAGCTAACACCTATGCCGAGGAAAATGGACTCGCGGGTTTCGTCTCCTGTAGTAACAATATCAGTCTCGCTGTGCCGATGGAACCGATGTGGGGTGGGTGCGTCTGCGTTGATGATGCCGCACGCGCATGGCATCAGGAGAGCCAATTTCCGTTGATGCCGTGGTCTTCGCAAGCGCGCGGCTTCTTTAGCGGTGCGTTTACACCGGAGAACCGCGATAATGGAGATATGGTGCGCGTCTATTACAATGACGAAAACTTTGAAAGACTTACACGCGCAAAGAAATTAGGCGAAAAATACGGCTATTCCCCAATTCAAGTCTCCCTCGCGTATTGCTTGAATATTTCGTTCCCAGTTTTTCCGATTGTTGGTCCCGCGACTTTAGATGAAATGGATTCCTCACTCGGTGCAATGGGGCTTGAACTCTCTGATGCTGAAATACAATGGCTCAACTTGGAAACAGCGGAGAACCCCCTATGATTTTTCGGATTCTCTCTCTACTGTTCTGTCTCCAATTCATCTTTTTCCGGTTTGGCTTTGCACAAGGGGGCTGAGGCGCCTGAAGCAATCCCGCGGTTCCACGTAGCGGGATCGGGGAAGTCAGTCTGGCTTCAGGAGAAACGAAGAAATTTCAGAGCACGTTCAGTATGATGCGATGGTTTGATGCACAAGGCGGACACCTTGAAACGAGAGGACTTTCCATAGACCGGGATGTAATAGAAATTCCGGAACACCGACACCATGTTAAGCTAAATATTTTTCGCGTTGATGTCGGGTTGAAATATCACCTCAATTCTCAGTGGATGTTGGAAGCAAACATACCGTACGAGACCAAAACCCAAGAGGCAACCATTGAGGAGTTTCCTGAGTCCCCCCTCACGCCTTCAGAATGGAAAGCAGCTGAGCGCAATCGGAACATTCATCATCGGAATGAAACTTATATAGGCCCCGCTGATTCTGATGTTTTGTTAGGATATAGAACACAGGGAGTGCTGGCAGAGAACGATTTTTTAATAGCGCGTATCGGAACGACGATTCCTTTTGGCAAAACCGAGGAAAATCCGTGGATACTCGGCGATAAAGGACTTAAACATCTCCATATCCAGTTCGGGACCGGTACCTTCGATCCGATCACTGACCTGCATTATAGGCTCCCAGTCTACAAAGGATTGGGGGCAAGTGCCAGTGTCCGCGGGAAGTTTCCATTCTATGAGAATCGCAAAACTTATCGCGCTTCAACGGAACTTACCTATACAGCAGGTCTGAATTATCGGCTTAATAACTGGTTTTCGTTCCAATCAGGCTATCTCGGTACTTATAAATCTTTCGCTTATTGGGCAGGGGACGTGGACAAAAACACCGGGCTTCTGTTCGGTATGGCATCGTTTGGCGCGTCAATTAGAACACCTTATAATGTTCCTTTGTCTCTGACTGTAATGCTACCTTTACATCAAAAAACGCTTTATGACGACAGTGCCGCTTTACGCGATGGTAAATACCAGGAAAGAGATGCCTTTGAATTCGGGCCTCTGGTATCGTTGACAGCCTTGTATGCGTTTTAAGTGTTGTTTTCGTCACTGAAGTGGCACGTATTCCGTCAAGAAGGTCAAAAGATGATGAAATTATTGAAACACCACTGCACAACACAGCGGATCCACTTTAGGACCTCGCTTTCAAGCAGATGTTCCATAGTGCTAATGGTACTCATCCTTTTTTTGAGTTGTGGCGTGCCGAATAATCCGTACCCGAAATCCGAACAGGACGCGGAAATCTATTACAGCACGTTTAGTGAAGAACCGAAACACTTCGATCCGGCAGTGTCCTACAGTTCAGACGAATACAGGTTCATCCAGCAGATTTATGAACCGCCTTTAAGGTATCATTACCTCAAAAGACCCTACGAATTGATCCCACTAACGGCAGCGGCGGTCCCACAACCCCAATATTATGATACTGATGGCACGCAGCTATCGTCAGATGCTCCCGCAGCATCCGTCGCGCGCGCTGTGTATGAAATTCGTATCCGTCGCGGTATCATGTATCAGCCGCACCCTTGTTTCGCAAAGACTGAAAGTGAGGTATTGCAGTACCACGACTTGACAAAAGCAGATGTGAAGGGCTTTACCGAGATCAAAGATTTTCCGATGACAGGGACGCGTGAACTTATCGCAGAGGATTATGTCTACCAGATCAAACGGATGGCCGACCCGCGTCTCGCCTGCCCTATTCTTAGCACGTTGAAAGATTATATCCTTGGGATGGACACGTATGCGGCCGCGCTTGCTAACGGACAGGAAGAGGCACCCTTTCCGGGCGTGGAGGTTGTGGATCGGTACACCTATCGAGTTATCCTAAAAGCGAAATATCCGCAGTTTGTCTATTGGTTAGCGATGCCTTTCTTTTCACCGATGCCTAAAGAGGCGATCGACTTTTACAGCCAACCCGTTATGAAGGAGCGGAACATCACGATTGATAGGTTTCCTGTCGGAACAGGTGCCTATCGGATAGAAACGCTCCTCGCACACAAGGAGATCGTTCTCGTCAAGAATGAGAACTTTCGGGTGGAGCGTTACCCGTCGGGCGGAGAACCCGGTGATAGGGATGCTGGGCTTCTTGACGACGCGTGGGAAACCGTCCCGTTTATACCGAAAGTTGTCTACAAATTAGAAAAGGAATATATCCCGCGCTGGAATAAGTTCTTGCAAGGTTATTACGATAGTTCCGGCATCTCCTCAGATACATTTGACAGCGCGATTATGTTCGATGATACGGGGGATCCGAAGGAAAGTGAGGCATTGAAGGCGAAACATATTGTCCTGCGCACGAGCGTAGAACCGACGACTGTTTATCTCGCTTTTAATATGTTAGACGATACCGTCGGCGGGTACACCCCAGAGAAACAAAAACTTCGGCAAGCAATTTCGATCGCCTTGAATTACGAAGAGTATATTGAAATTTTTCTCAATGGACGGGGTGTTGTGTCACACAGTCCACTGCCACCGGGTATCTTCGGCTACGAAGCGGGTGAGACCGGTATTAATCCATATATCTACGACTGGGATGCAAGCACTAACCGTCCGGTTCGTAAATCTATTGAAGAAGCGCGCCAACGCCTCGCGGAAGCAGGCTACCCGGGTGGACAGGATAGTAAGGGGAATCCGCTGATTGTCTCTTTTGACAACACGTGGAATTCGGCAGGTGCCACGTCCCGCTTAACCTGGATGCGAAATAAATTAGAGCAGCTCGGCATCACGATGGAGAGTCGCACCACCGATTACAACCGTTTTCGCGATAAAGTAAAAAAAGGGAACTTCCAAATCATCTTTTGGGGATGGCATGCGGACTATCCGGATGCAGAAAATTTCTTATTCCTTCTCTACGGTCCAAATAGTAAAGTCCTACGCGATGGCGAAAATGCTGCCAACTACGATAATCCAGAATACAACCGGCTCTTTGAAACGATGAAAAGCATGGAAAACTCGCCGGAACGATTGACCCGCATTCGCGAAATGAACCGTCTGTTACAACGCGATGCGCCTTGGGTCTTTGTTTATCACCCTGTTGTTTTCGGTTTGTCGCATCAGTGGTTGAAGAACAGTAAACCGAGTGCCTTGGGCGGTGGAAACTTCAAGTATCTCCGCATTGATGCCCGTCAGCGGACAGAAAGCCGTCAAGCGTGGAATCAGCCTGTTGTTTGGCCCCTGTGGGTATGCCTCGGATTGCTGATTTTAGTCACGATTCCAGCGGCCATCACAATTTGGAAACGAGAAAGACAAACAAAACAGGCGCACATTGCTGATGAAGCGTGAGAAAATTAAATAGAATTTATGCATTTCCTCTTAAAGTCCCTCTGATAAGGGGCGGGGAATGCCCATAAGGCATTCCCGGGGAAGCCCACACGGGCTTCATACCGTTGATTCTGATGCTTTAGGGGGTTAAAAATGTCGGATGTGTTGCTTGTGCTAACCGAAAGTAAGCACGGTTTTGTAAAAAATCTATAGCTCTGGTGAAGAATGCTCACTTATATTGTTCGGCGAACTCTTTATGCGATCCCGATCTTAATAGGCGTGAACCTCATCGTCTTTTTTCTCTTTTTTGTCGTCAATTCACCCGACCAGATGGCACGGAAGATTCTCGGTGAAAAGAATATTACGCAGGGAGATGTTGAGAATTGGAAGAAACAGAACGGTTATCACTTGCCCCTCTTCTTCAATACTGAGGCATCAGGAGGCGGTCACTTTACTGAGACAATTTTCTTTCAGAAATCGGCGAAACTTTTCCTCTTTGATTTCGGGAAATCTGATACGAACAACATTGATATAACATCACAGATCTCGCAGCGCATGTGGGCAAGTCTTGCTATCGCTTTACCGACGTTCCTGGTTGGAATTCTTGTGAATATAACTGTGTCTATGATTGTGGCTTATTACCGGGCGACCTACGTCGATTTCTGGGGCACGATCCTTGCGGTGATGGTTATGTCTATTTCTCAACTTTTTTATATTATTGGTGGTCAGTGGTTGTTTGGCAAAATGTTGCGCCTCTCTCCGATTTCTGGTTATGATTCGGGTGTAGACATGCTAAAG
>VXXH01000203.1 GCA_009835515.1 Candidatus Poribacteria bacterium | reverse complement strand
GGTTTCATAAATTTACGACACACAAATTTCTACACAGATGCTGAAGGAATACCTATACAAATAAACCCTTCAGGACTCAAGAGGGTTTTGGCATGCAAGGTTTAGGTCTAAACCCAGTGCGGTTGCAAACCACACCATAGGTGTCAATCGAGTCCGGTAGGTTGGGTTGAACGGTGTTAAAAAGCAGATGTCGGGGTGCCAATCCCCTCAAATCTAACTTGTCATCCTACACATCCAAAAACTTAGTGAAACCCAACTTCATACCCTCAGGCGCCCGTAAACCGTTAAGGCGTTGGGTTTCTCTCGGTTTTCCGCTTGGCGTGCCATCTCTGGGGTAGGCTAAGTCCTGTGTTATTTTCGGCGTTCTGGAGGTATCCGTTCAACCCAACCTACGGGACTTTAGCGTGTAGGTGCTATCACCGTCTAACGATGACGACCCAGAATGTTTTTAACAACCATCCTATATCGGAGGCGATGCTCTGTGTTGCGACATAGTGAAGATCCAAGGCGAGTTTTTTGGGCATCAACTCTGTGATGTAATAATGCTCCGCGTCCTGTTGCCCTTTGAGTTTCTCTTCCTCATCGCGGTTAGCGAGTTGCGAGGGGCCGGTCATCCCCGGTTTTACCTGCAGTACCTGTTTCTGTATTTCCGTATAGTGTTTAACGTAATCAGGAGCCTCTGGACGTGGGCCGATGAGACTCATCTCTCCTTTGATAACATTGATTAGATTCGGGAGTTCGTCAAGTTTTGTCCATCTCAAAAACCTGCCGATGGGTGTAATCCGTGTGTCTCGATAGGTTGTTAAGCTGCCTCCAAGTGTATCCGCGTTGATGACCATAGTCCTGAATTTATACATTTCAAAGAGAGTTTCGTGCTTGCCAACCCGCTTTGCTTTGTAAAACACAGGTCCCTTGGATTGCCACTTCGCGAGCAGACTACCGAGAAAAAAAAGGGGGGACAGCAGTAGGAGTGCGATAATCGCAAACACGAGATCAAATGTCCGTTTCACCCAAGCAGCCTTGGATTCAATAATGACCTCTGAGGAGTCTACAGTTTGCGACATGTGATTACCCTACCTTATAGCGTTAGCGGCGATTTGCGGTAGCGGTTTTCGTTTCAGCGGGGAACTGAACAATCTCAGACCCGCTCTCCGTATCCGTCTCTGTAATGAATGCCCGGTTCGGTTGATATGTTGGCACCAATTCTTGGAATTTGGCGACAATCCCTTCTGCGTCGAGTCCGTCTGCGAGCAATGAGAGTTCATCAATCTGAGAAAGGAGTTGATGTTCCTCAATCTCTTCCAATTGTGCGACAAAGATCCGCTGATGCTTTGTCGCTGTGACGCCTTCTTTCGGTGTAAGGAGTTCTTCGTATAATTTCTCGCCGGGTTCCAGCCCCGTAAATGCGATCTTGATGTCTCTGTCCACCTCAAGCCCAGAGAGTCGGATGAGATCTTGCGCGAGGTCAAGAATTTTAATAGGTTCGCCCATGTCCAACATCAGAATTTCGCCACCATTTCCCATAACTCCTGCTTGGATGAGCAATTGGACGGCTTCAGGGATCGTCATAAAATAGCGAGTCGCCTCGCGATGCGTAACCGTGACGGGGCCGCCTTTAGCAATCTGGCGTTTGAAATTGGGGAGGACGCTCGCCCGGCTGCCGATAACGTTTCCGAAGCGGACAGCGATAAACCGAGTCCCGTTTTGTCGTGCCTTACACTGAATCAATTTCTCTGTTACGCGTTTGGAGGCACCATAAACGCTCGTTGGGTTCACGGCTTTATCGGATGAAACGAGGATAAACGCCTCAACGTTGTGTTTAATTGCAGCGTCAATCAGGTTCTGGGTACCGAGAATATTATTTTTCACGGCTTCATCCGGATGATTCTCCATAAACTTGACGTGTTTGTGTGCGGCGGCATGGAAGATAATATGTGGGCGATATTTGCGCGTAATTTGGGAGACCTTTGCGTTATCTCGGATGTCACCGATAATCAAAGCGCGGTTCAGTTCGGGTTCAAACTCTCGAAGTTCTATATCTGTATGATAGATGCTGTTTTCACCGCGTCCGAAGAGGATAAGGAGTTCAGGATCCAGTTTCGCCACCTGTCGGCAGAGCTCGGAACCGATAGAGCCACCGGCACCGGTTACCATCACGCGTTTACCGGATAGATATTTGGAAACTTCGGCGATGTCCATTTGCGAGATCGAGCGATTGAAGAGGTCTTCAAACCGGACTTCCCGGATCTGACTGACACTTGCGCGTCCTTCAAGAATCGCGTGAATGTTCGGGACAATCTTGAACTGGCATCCGCGATACTCACACTGTCGAATAATATCACGGATTTTTCCGCCGGGTGCCGATGGGATAGCGATGACGACTTCGTCTACTTCCCGCTTCCGCGTAATATAGGTTAGGTCCCGAGTTGTGCCGAGTACTTCAAGCCCAGCAACAGTTCTACCTATTTTATGGGGTGCATCGTCAATGAACCCTATTGGTACATACCCTTTTTCAGGGTGGTTCCTGAGTTCGCGGAGTACACCGATCCCCGTTTCACCGGCACCGACAATAAGGACTTTCGTCGGCGGTTTTCGGGCGGACAGACTCGACACGGCGTTTATACCGTCTGAACCTTTGGTGTCCTGGGAACTCGTGACGACGACGCGTCTATCCTTTTGAAAGATTTGCTTAGAGAATTTGGTAAATCCGATGAGTGCAAAATTATAGAATCCATCGATCAAGAATAGCACCCAAGCGATCTTCAACAGTATAGACAAGCCGATGAGTCCGACAGTCGCTAATATGATTGCGGCAGTTAGTTTTCGGAATTCTTGCGCAGCGGCGTGTTGCCACATCGGTTTGTAGAGATTAAACCCTAATAATAGACCGATGCGGACGATTGTGACAACAGCGGCGATCCCGAAAAAATGCTGAGAGGCGGATAGGTCTGCACTCTGCAATATGGCAAAGAGCGGCGTTGGCTGTTCTAAAAAGTCAAAACCGAATTGCAGACTGGTCAGATAAGCGGATAAAAAGGCTATATTGACGAGAAGGACATCAACAACAACTATAAAACTCCATTTTATTTTTGGTTTATCCATATTACCTCCCTAAAAATTTACAAATACCGGATTTCGCTCGTTTTTCTGGTCACTTTCTGAATCGTTAAGTTTTCTGGCGCGATTGGGCATCTATTTTGTTGGACTTGGCATCTGTGCTGCTTGTGCGTAAACATGTTCCAAACGGTCTCCAATAGCCTCCCAACTATAATTGGTTTCAACGCGGGTTCTGGCAGTCTGTGCGAGTGTTTTTCGTAAACTCCCGTTATCAAGTAAACGTATAACCTGCTCGGCAAAGTCTGCGGATGTATCAGCAATGAGCAGTTCCTTGCCGATATCGGCTTCTAACCCCATAGCACCGACAGAAGTGGTAACAACCGGCACTCCCATCGCCATTGCCTCCAAATTTTTGGTTTGTATCCCCGATCCGGCGCGTAACGGGGCAACAAAAACAGATGCCTTCTCAAAATAGGGTCGGACATCCGGGACATAACCGGTAACGACGACCCCTTCCTGATCTTCAAGCCGTTTCACAGGTTCCGATGGATGATTACCGACGACATAAAAGCAGGCTTTAGGATGCCGTTCTCGGATGTGCGGGAAAATTTCATTACAGAAATAGGTCGCAGCATCAGCGTTCGGAAAATAGTTCATTGTCCCTGTAAAGAGCAGGGTAGGTGCGTGTTCCTCTATTGATTTCGGCTGAAAGTATCCGAGGTCAACTCCCATCGGAACAATCGATAGATTCAAGCTATCGTCCTGTTTCAGCAGATAATCGCGGTCGAAGCGTGCGACCACGGTGCCGCAATCAAAAGCCTTCATAATATCAACTTCGTAACGCTGCACCCGCTTTTGCTCTAATTTTACCAAAAAACGCTTTGGAGTGCAATCTAATTTAATTTTTGCGAGCCAAGGATTACTTTCAAGTTCAGCGCGGCGACTGAGATTCAGTGCCAATGAATCACACAAATCCAATACTTTAGCGGGTCCTTGGACTTCTGCGACATATTGTCCCATCCGAAAGAGTTGCGCATGAATCAGCGCAAAACGTTCTTGCGCGAGGAGCTGGTCGATCTTACGTTGCATCTGCGGTGCGTACCAGTAGTGCAGTTGGAGCGGATGCCGGGATAAACAGTGAAACCCGGTATTCAGGTATGCAAAAGAACGGTGGAACCGCACCCACTCCACGCGTTCACAAAAAGGTTCTAAATGTTTTGCCGATTCAATATCGGTTTCGGACTCAGCAAAGTAAACGAGTGTTATGGCATGTTGTTTCGAGAGTTGCCTAATAAAGTTGTAAGATCGGATCCGATCACCTCGATGCGGTGGATATGGACACCGGAGGCTTAGAAATAGAATCTTCATTTTTTTAACTATGGGCCTCTGGTCATCGTTCTTCTATAGACATAGCACCCCTACGGGGTGAAGAAAGTGCCCAACCGGATATAGACTATTGCCCCTCTACATTAACCCAGTTCCTCGTCAGGCAATTCTGCTTCATCAATGAGCATCACGGGGATACCGTCGCGAATAGGATAGCGACGCTGACACTCACCGATACATACCAGCTTCTGTGCCGTTTCATCGTGTACTATCCCACCTTTACATGCTGGACATGCGAGGATGTCAAGTAGCGTTTTCGAGAGTCCATAAGCGTTTTCAGAATTCAAAAGTGTTCTCCATTATTAGTTATCAGTTATCAGTTATCAGTTGTCAGAGGAAATAGTTTTCAGTTGTCAGTCGTCAGTTATCAGTTAAGAGGGCTTAGCGTGTCAAGGTTTCAGGTAAAGTCTATAAGCTGATAGAATACCACAGCAACCCTCTTTTACTGATAACCGATAACCGATAAC
>VXXH01000252.1 GCA_009835515.1 Candidatus Poribacteria bacterium | reverse complement strand
GCATTTCCTCGATTACATCTACGAGCCAAGCCAGATAGAACTCTTTGAAATGCTACTCGGAAAACACTTGAACATGCAAATGTGGAAGGTGCTTTTGGATTCAAACGCCGCGGAGCAAGCCGCACGAATGGCAGCAATGGAAAATGCCACACAAAAGGCGAGAGAACTCATCGACGAGTTGATTCTTCAACGCAACAGAGCACGTCAAACACAGATTACAACCGAAATTTCTGAGATTGTAAGCGGTGCAGCCGCATTAGAGGGTTAAAAGTAGTAGGCACGCTCCATCGTGCCGTAGCAAGTGGCAAGGTAGTAGGCACGCGCCGTCGTGCCGTAACCGTGTGGAGGTCTCAGATGCCGATCAATGTCAACAAACAGATTGAAGAGGCGATGGAACGTGGCGAATTCAAGAATTTGCCCGGTGAAGGGAAACCGCTCAAATTGGATACGAATCCCTACCTTACATCCCAAGCGCGGATGGCAAACCGCCTTCTGAAAGAGAACGGTTTTACACCTCGGTGGATTGAGTTAGAGAAAGAAATTAAAAAAGAAAAAACGCAACTTGAAAGACTCCTTAAAAATCTGCAAGGTCGTCGAAAGCGGTTGCAGGCTATCGCCCAGCAGTATCCACACCGACGTGAAGCCATCAGTCGAAGTTTTGAACATGAACGTGCCCGCGGCATTGAACAATACACTGAAAAACTCGAAAACCTGAATCGGAAAATCCAACGTGTGAACCTCCTGATGCCGACTCGAAATCGGCAATACGCGTTAATCAATCGGGCAGAAGCACTTAACGATTTTCAGAAGGTGTGTCCAAGTCTCTAATCGTTCCGAGTTTGTATACGATGGAAATGCCCGTGCGAAACAGAAGTACCAGTATCAGTAGGTATCGGTTATCGGTTAAAAAGGCAGGCTGTAACAACTCAGCACTTCCTAAAGTCCTCCAAGTTTGGGCAGATTGGTACAAAACACCTCTTAACCAGTTACTGATAACTGACAACTGATTACCATATAAAAAAGGAATATCGCATGAACCAAGGAAAAATATTAGAAGTTGTCGGTGCGCGAGTTGACATAGATTTTTCGGAAGGCACATTGCCGGATATCCTCAACGCCGTTAAAGTTCAACGTTACGATGGAAGCGAGTTGGTACTTGAAGTTCAACAGCATTTAGGTGAAAATCGAGTCCGTGCAGTCGCTATGGATACGACAGATGGATTGGTTCGCGGCACACTCGCAACTGATACCGGCGGTCCCATTACTGTTCCTGTCGGTGATGCAGTCCTCGGACGCGTCTTTGACGTGACCGGTCAACCTATTGATGAAAGAGGCGATCCCGGTGAATCTGAACGGTACTCTATTCATAGACCACCGCCACCGCAATCTGAACTTACCACCAGTGCCGAAATGTTAGAAACGGGTATCAAAGTTATCGACCTGGTTCAACCAGTCGTTCGGGGCGGAAAGGTCGGATTTTTTGGCGGGGCAGGTGTCGGCAAAACTGTTTTGATCGCTGAGCTTATTTACAACATCGCAACACAGCACGGCGGTTATTCAGTGTTCTGTGGTGTTGGTGAACGGACACGCGAAGGGAATCAGTTCTGGCTCGAACTTGACGAATACGGCGTAATTGATAAAACGGCTATGGTGTTCGGTCAGATGAACGAACCACCGGGCGCGCGGCTTCGTGTCGGACTCGCAGGCCTCTCTATGGCGGAATATTTTCGCGATCAGCAAGGTCAAGATGTCCTTATCTTTATTGACAACGTCTTCCGTTTCACACTTGCAGGTGGTGAGGTATCAGCACTCCTCGGACGGATGCCTTCTGCTGTCGGATACCAACCGACACTCGCAACCGAAATGGGTGAATTGCAAGAACGAATCACTTCGACACAACACGGATCGATTACTTCATTTCAAGCGGTTTACGTCCCTGCTGATGACTATACCGATCCGGCTGTCGTCTCTGTGTTTGCTCACCTTGATGCCGTGACACGACTCGAACGGAGCATCGCTCAGAAGGCAAGGTTCCCCGCAGTGGATCCGTTGACTTCGAGTTCGCGTATCTTGTCAGCAGACATTATCGGTGATGAACATTATCAGACTGCCTTTAGGGTCAAGCAGGTATTACAGGAATACGGTGACTTGCAAGACATTATCGCTATCCTCGGTGTAGATGAGCTGTCAGATGACCAGAAGTTGGTTGTCAATAGGGCACGGAAATTAGAGATGTTCTTGGTACAACCGATGTTTGTGGCTGAACGGTTCACCGGAACCCCCGGCAAATATGTGAAGATTGAGGATACCGTGCAAGGCTGCCAAGCGATTCTAAACGGTGATTGTGATGATCTGCCAGAGCAGTCGCTACGTCTTATCGGGACCATTGACGAAGCGTTTGAACAATCAAAAGACGCAGACTTAGAAGCAGCGGACTAATAGTTATCAGTTATCGGTTTTCAGTTGTCTAAAAGAGGAACCTTCTCACTGATAACTGAAAACTCTACTTTTGACAACGAAAACAGAGTAGATATGTTAGACAGAAGTTTTCATCTCGAAATTCGGACACCGGAACAGTTGATCTATGAAGGGGACGTGACGAGCGTTCACGCGCCGGGCGTGGAAGGCAATTTTCAGATTCTGATAGGACACATCCCTTTTCTTACAGCGTTAGATGTAGGTGAGATTCGTATCCGTGAATCATCGGAGACCTCGCAATTAATGGCGACGAGCGGCGGGGTCTTTGAAGTGCTCCGGACGGGTGTCACCGTCTTAGTTGAGACTGCGGAGTGGGCATCGGAAATCGATGTCGAGCGTGCAGAAAGTGCACTCGCGCGTGCCCAGACGCAGCTCAAAGCAAACGCCCCCGATCTGAACCGCCCACGTGCAGAAGCCGCACTCGCACGCGCACAAAACCGCATCAAAGTCGCGAGCAATTTGTAGATATTGACCCGCTGTATCCCGTAGTCTCAATTCCTGGTGGAGGTGGGCTATGAGAAGTTTTGGAACCCGAGGTCCCGTCAATCCCCAAGAGAATTACGTCGTCAGCCGCGCCGAAGAAACTGCAGATTTCAGCAACCGCGTCAAAGAGGGACGATACATCGTTCTTTTTGCACCGCGCCAGTCGGGAAAAACCACCTTTTTTCAACGCGCCCTGGACGTACTTCCAACCGCCTCTACAGAAATTGCAGGAGCCGATGCAGAGCCAACCTACCTTCCAATCCGCCTGAATTTTGAAGAGTATGAAGATTACTCCCCTGCTGCTTTTTACGCTTCCTTTTATAGAGAAATTCGCAAAGAAATTGAGGTGGTTTTCCGAAAACACGGAAATACATTGGCTGAGCCGCTAAACCAATTTTTAGAGAACGCGAGGATAACCGACCACGTTGAAATGAGAGAGTTCTTTGAACACCTCGCGAGTTTTCTTGACAATCAGAAGGTCGTCCTTATCATAGATGAGTTTGATGGTATCCCACAAGCTGCAGTGAGGGGTTTTCTGCATTCGCTCCGGCACATCTACCTCCCCGGCAAGCCCCGATGTCCCCACAGTATCGGTATTATTGGCGTTAAAAGCATCACACAACTCAGTTACGACCGGTCCATCTCGCCCTTTAATATCCAAGATGAGTTCCACCTATCCAATTTCACGCTGACCCAGGTGCAAGAACTCCTAACACAGTACGCCGATGAAATTGGGCAAGCCTTCGCACCAGAGGTTATTGAAAGCCTTCACAAACAGACTGCGGGCCAACCCTTCCTCGTCAACCGATTCGCGCAGATACTCACAGACGAACTGGATATTCCCAAAACTGAACCGATAACGATGGTCCATTTCGCCGAGGCACACGCCCGACTCCTTCGCGAACGAAACACTAACATCGATCATCTGACAACTAACATCCGCAAAAACCGCCACTTTGAAAAAATACTTATGGAAATCATGACCTATGAGGAAGGCATACGCTTTAATCTACACGATGAACTCATCAGTGAGCTCGCAACCTATGGCGTTATCGGAGAAGGATCTGACGGAAGATGTGAGATTCTCAACCCGATTTATCTCCATCATATCATGCAAGCGTTTACGCCAGCAGTCAACGGTTTGGAGCGAGACTACTTTGCAGAAGAAAACATCAACGGATTTCTCAATTATCTCACCCCTGCAGGGCAGATTGAGATGGAACCTCTCTTAGATAACTTCCGGGATTTTATTGCCCGCACAGGTTTTAGGATTCTGCAAGTCCCCGAAACCCCGCAAGAATATGTCGGACGGCACCTGCTCCTGACATATTTGGATTCGTTCGTCCAAACAGTGGGCGGCATCATGTCATTTGAAGTACCAACCGGGCGCGGGAAAATGGATCTCCTTATCACTCACAATCAGCGAAAATACATCGTCGAAACCAAGATTTGGCGAGGCGATGCCCGGTATCAGGCAGGTAAAAAGCAACTCGCCGCGTACCTCAAATTGGAAAACGTGCAGGAGGGATACTATGTCATCTTTGATCACCGGAAAGACCCGGAACCCCGCGTAGAAACCGACCACTTTGACAGCTTAACAATTCGAAGTTATGTCATCCCTGTCATTCAAGAAACCCCTTCACACACGCTGATATAAACACCGTTTAGTGAACCTTTATAGCAAACTATACACTTGCAGAAAACAGGGTTTGTAACCCCACCAGCGAAGATACAGATCTATTGTTGCCTAAAATGTAAACGTATTTTCGAGCTCTACTATAAAACAGTTTTGTGCTCGTGGTGGGTGCGAATTTGTCATCAATCGCCAGCGAGCAGAAGCAGCACTCACGCGCACAAAACCGCATCAAAGTCGCGAGTAATTTGTAGTTAAGAAGATCCAGTTGGCGCGTCCTAAAGTGTAGATGGATTTGAAGTGAAACAACTATAGAC
>VXXH01000366.1 GCA_009835515.1 Candidatus Poribacteria bacterium | reverse complement strand
TATCCATAGAGAATTCCCTTTAGTATCAGTTTGAATAACGCATTTAAACAAAAACCGTTTACTGACGGTTTCCGAATGCACGTTAAAAAGGACAACTATGCATCATTACATAAAAATCGCACTTCTTCTGTCTATATGTCTAACCATCTGCTTCATAGCGGGCACTGTTACACAAGTCGAAGCCGACACACCGATTGCAGATTACACCTTTGAGACAATTGAAGTTCCAGGGGTCAATTTCTTGGAGGTGTCTGCAAGCAACGACTTCGGAGACTACGCAGGGAATACCCGTAGCCCGGATGGCGAGAAAACCATCGGCTTCACATTGATAGATGGCGTTTTCAGCAC
Source organism: Candidatus Poribacteria bacterium (assembly GCA_009835515.1). Taxonomy (GTDB): domain Bacteria; phylum Poribacteria; class WGA-4E; order WGA-4E; family WGA-3G; genus WGA-3G. Next base: position 4,580 of record VXXH01000366.1, on the reverse strand, counting down.
GTATGATTTCCCCGGCTCGCAGAACACTTATTTCTATGCGCTCGGTAATAATGGGAACGCCGCTGGACACTACAAAGATAGCAACGGTCTGTATCATGGTGTCATCTTAGAAAAAGGCGAACTGCGCAAATACGAGTTTCCCGGTGCAGCCGAAACCCACATCTACGGTATTAGCGATGAAACAGGGGCACTGAGCGGCAATATTGTTGATGCAGCGGGAGTTACCCACGCCTTCTCAGGGGAACTGACAATTACATTCCCCGGCGCAGTCAATACTTATGGGGACTTTGTCAACGCCGCAGGGACTGTCGTCGGCAGCTACGTGGATGCCGATGGAATGTTTCACGGGTTCATACGTAACCCCGACGGCAGTTTTACCACTATTGATCTCCCAACAAAGCCGAACCTCGAATTCTTGTTTGTGAACACCATCACCGATGTCGGTGTTATCGGCTTCAGAGCCAAAGCTGTAAACGACATTCTGCGGTCCTATATCCTCCTGCCGAGCGGCGTCCTCTATGAAGTGCGGCTCCCAGGCAGTGTTATCACCGTCGTCCGAAATGTTAATCAAGATGGAAGTATTATCGGTTATTATGACTTAGCAGATGGACGTAGACATGGCTTCGTCGGTAGACCGACACCACACCCCAATGGAGATGATTTCGGCAGTACTTTCTCTATGCACCTCTCTACAGGTTTGAACATGCTGTCTGTGCCGTTGAAACCGACTGTCCATACGACAGCACGCTCGCTTGCAGTCAAGACGGGGGCGACAACGGTCATTATGCTTGACACCGCAAACCAGCAGTTCGTCGCATGGACACCAAACGCACCTGACGACGGATTCCCAATCGAAGGCGCAAAAGGATATATCGTCAACCTACCACACGCACGCGCGATTGTCTTCACAGGAACAGCGTGGACGAATCAGACACAGATCGCTGCAGCACCGCTCGCAACAATACCCTCCCAGACGTGGGTGTTTGTTGTTAGCGGATATTTAGAAGGTATCCAGCAGTTTGACGATTACCTTGTCACAGTCCGAAATCATCGGACCAACGCCATCATGGAAGCCCGAGTGCGCGGTAATTACTTCGCCGCTGCCACCGCCGATCTTAACTACCATAGCGTTGTAGAAGCTGGTGATACACTGGAATTGGTCGTCACCGATACAAACGGAAATATCGCCTCAGAAAAATTTAATTTCACGGTGAACGCCGCCAATCTTGAAAACGCGGTTATGACCGTGACGCTTGACAGCATCGGTACACCAAATCGGAACCGTCTGCTTCAGAATTATCCAAACCCGTTTAATCCTGAAACATGGATTCCTTATCATCTTGCGGAAGGTGGTCCTGTGTCTCTGTCTATCTATGACACGACAGGTACACTTATCCGAACACTCACACTCGGCTACCAATCGGCAGGTTTCTATCAAAGTCGAGAGCACGCCGCCTATTGGGACGGACGCAACGCGTTCGGTGAACCTGTCGCAAGCGGTGTTTACTTCTACCAACTGATAACGCCTTTTTTCCAGCAAACCAGACGGATGCTGATTCTAAAATAGAAATAACCGAACATTGGCAAGTATATCGCTGGCGAGATTTGAAAACCTCGCCTCTTAAACACAGTATACAAACTTGAATAAATGCAATACGAATGCACCAAATGTAGCAAAACTTATAATGTCTCGCCGTTACGCTACCAATGTGATTGTGGAAATGCCCTAAACTTAACCACAGATTCAAATATCTGGCCCAACTCACAAGTTCCGGCAGCGATGTCACTCTGGCGGTATCGCGAGGCACTGCCGATTGATGTGGATACAGATATTGTCACCCTCGGTGAAGGCATGACCCCGCTTGTCCCGATTGATGTGGACACACCGGAACACTTCGTAAAATTAGACTACCTCTGTCCAACTGGTTCCTATAAGGATAGGGGGGCATCCGTCCTCCTGACGCACCTCAAGGCACTTGGGGTCGAGGAAATCGTTGAAGATTCATCAGGCAATGCTGGTGCTGCAATAGCCGCTTATAGTGCAAGGGCAGGCATCCCGTGCACCATCTACTGCCCGGAATCTACCTCACAAGGGAAACTCAAACAAATTGCCGCCTACGGTGCCGAGTTAAAGTTGGTTCCGGGAAACCGCATGGCGACAACGGAAGCAGTAAAACTCGCAGCCGAGACCACCTGTTATGCCTCGCACAATTGGCATCCCTTTTTCTTGGAAGGCACTAAAACACTTGCCTACGAAATTGTGGAGCAGCTTGGATGGCGCGCACCAACACACGTTATCTGTCCCGTCGGATTCGGGAGCATCTATTTAGGACTCTTTATCGGTTTCAGTGAATTACAAGCACAAGGGATTATCGTAAACATGCCGCGGCTTCTCGGCGTTCAACCTGATGTCTGTTGCCCGATTTACAATGCGGACGTTAATAAAACAGGATCCATCACAAGAATGGCACAAACCGGTAAAACGCTCGCCGAAGGAACGACTGCCGAACTCCCCATCCGAGGACAGATGATTTTGGATGCTATCGCTACAACAAACGGTGCTTTTACTATCGTTGATAACACAGACATAAAAGCAGGACTGGAAATTCTTTCTGCCAAAGGCATCTATGTCGAACCGACTTCGGCTGTAGTTGTCAAAGGCTATCAAAAGTTTCAGGAAACAGGTATCATAAGCACAGGCGATCTGGTAGTGTCAATTCTCACTGGCATCGGCTTAAAAGCGCGTTTTTAAATATTGGGTTTCTGCTCCGATTTAGGAAAACGCAGCAGGCAACAACGGCGCATGCGACTCTACGGAGAGGCACTCCGAAATCACAGACCCGCCTCACCGAACCGCAAGGAAAGTTAAAAAGAATGATGCAAGAAAACAGACCTTATCCCACTCGGTTTATTGCGGTGTGCGCGCTCATCGCGCTTTTCATTCTCCTAATTGGTGCGCTGCGGGCTTTAGAACAACCTATTTTCCGTAGCACTGCTGCCAAGAGTCGCGACAGCAACACACTTCCTGATTCTGTCATACGGCGCGATGAAATTGATCGAAAACGTTGGCCAGAAGGATTTCAACTCCACCGTTACTGGTGGATAGGAGGCGCTGCTGTTTATATCGCAGAGATGGATCGCACAGCAGAAAACCTTGAATTCAATGTTGAACTCGCCAACAACCAGATACTCGGACGCGAAACCATTACGAACGCGACGCGGCGGCTCATGAAGAAAAAAATGCTACCTCTCGCAGGCGTTAACGGCAGTTTCGGTATCCGAGAGGATTCTTACGGGCGTGGCGGTATGACTTTTAATCTGCACATCCAAAACGGTGAACTCGTCAGTATCCCAATATCGCTTGATAGATGGGGGTATTCACCGCCGTCACCGTGGGGTGAGACCAGTTTCGGTGTAACGCCTGATGGTGAGTTTCTCTTGGATAGAGTGCACCTCAACGGGCAACTCCGCATTGACAACGCCGATACACTTCCGATTAATGCTATCAACCAAATCTGTAGTTCTTCGTGTCCTGTTGTGCTTTTTACGCCGCGCTTCGGACGCAGGACTTTGACACGCCGAAGTTACGAGTTTACGCTTAAGAAACTCAAACTCCCACTCACTGGAAAATATAAGAGCAGATTCGTCGTCACAGAGGTCAATCGACGTGGGAATAGCGTTATACCGTCTGATGGTGTCGTTATTGCGATAGAATCACGTTTGGCACGCGACTGGACAAAAAAAATCGCGACATCTACAAAAGGCACACTGGAGATTGCGCTCACCCCGACAAAATGGCAACACGTTCAACACGGTGTTGGGGGCAATCTACGACTCGTCCGAGACGGTAGGATTGAACCAGAACTTGTCAGGTTTGGAGAAACCCGAGGCCGCAGTGCATCCGCACATCGTAACGGTGCCTCGCGCCACCCGCGTAGTGCCTTAGGATTTAACGACGAAAAACTCTTTCTCATTGCTGTTGACGGCAGACAGCACGGATATAGTATGGGAATGACGCTTTACGATATGGGAAAATTTTTCAGCGAACTCGGCATCAAACACGCGATCAACTTTGACGGTGGCAGCTCTTCAACTTTATGGGCTTTGGGCGGAGTCGCGAACAGTCCCGCGCACGGCTATGAGCGCCGTATCTTCAACATCGCAATGATTCGTGCAAAAAAGAGATGAAACCACGACACCTCTTACTATCTATCTTCTTGGTACTCGCGTGTTCTAATAGGAATACCCCGCGGGCAGTCTGCGAGGATTTTATCTACAACTACTACCAACGCGCCGACCAAGTGGCAGCCCTACAACTCAGTCACGGACTCGCCGCAGAAAAACTCGAAGACGAGATTGAACGCGTCAGTGAAGTACGCGTCCCAGGGCAGCAATTTGACGAGATGCCAAAGATTGAATACGAACCCATCGGGAGAGAAGAAGAGGCAACGCATGTGCTATTCAACTACAAACTCACTATCGAAGTCCGTGGTGCGACAACCCACACCCGAAACGTCGTGATCCAGACCGAACAGATTGATGGACGCTGGAAAATCGTCAATTTTGATGAATATTAAAGT
>VXXH01000663.1 GCA_009835515.1 Candidatus Poribacteria bacterium | reverse complement strand
ATAAGTCATCAGTTGTCAGTACGATTTTTTTCTCCGAAAAAAATCTTTCAGTTGTCAGAAAGAATAGCAGTCAGCAATCAGCAATAGGCAGTCAGTTTTAAGAGTTATCAGTCTGCCTCACAGTGAGAGTTAAAGAGGGCTGCTGTTGCTTGAACCGTAACCTCAACTGCCACAAGAACCCTCTTAACTGAAAACTGATAACCGATAACTGATAACTATTACCTCTGACGATTATTCCTCCGCGGTTATTCAAACTCGTAAGGAACGGTTTCTGCCTGATGTGTCTTAGCGGACTTTTCTGCTAAATCCATGATGGCAATGACGCGGCGGGCGGATTCTGGTGTCACGAGTAACGGCGTGCCGTCGTTTAAATGAGCGACGATATTCTGATAGTAACTCGGTCCAGGTCTACCGTGATGGCCGACTTCTTGTTCTTTGGGGTGTCCTTTGACTTCGGATAGGACCTTAAATCCGCCGCCTGCAGAGGTAATTGCGCCGTGTGAACCGAGCAGTTTCCACCGCTCTCCACCGATTTTGGCGATATTGGACATTTGAATGTTTGCTGATGCGCCATCGGCGACGACTTTTCCACCAGCGAAGCGAATAATTGCTTGGACGTGGTCCTCATTGGTAATATCATCCCAGACGAGGTTCGGTTGATAGAAGCCAGTGACGTTAATCATCGGTGCTTCAAGGACATTGAGTAGCCAGTCGAGGTAGTGTGCACCCCAATCATAAAATTGCCCGCCAGAGATGGCTTTGACGCTACGCCACCAATCCGGATTGGGTCTTCCGTAACCCCCGCCCCACATCTCAACGCTAAAGACCTTACCGATGATACCGGATTGAACGAGTTCGCGCAGCGTCCAGAAATCAGCATCCCACCGTCGGTTGTGATGAACAGACAACATAACGTCGTTCTCTTTGGCGGTTGTAATCATTTCTGTGGCTTCTGCGATTGTGACGCACATCGGTTTTTCAACGACAACATGCTTGCCAGCCTTGAGGCTTGCCACTGAGGGACCACAGTGCAAGCTATGTGGTAAAACGTTCGCGATAAGATCGACACCGTCGTCGGCGTTGAGTGCTTCAACTGAATTGTAGGTGCGAATGCCGGGGAAATCCTTTTTTGCGGCATCTGTGCGTTCTGGGTCTATGTCGCAGACAGCGACACATTCAATGCCGTCGGTGTTCTGCATCATGTTTGCGTGGGCTCTGCCCATATTAAATGCTGCGCCATATCCGAGGACGGCACCTTTGATGGTATCTGCCATTTATTCTGGCTCCTTCTTTTTCGTGTATGAATGCGTCATTATAGCACAAAGGAGAAAAAATGTGTAAAAATTCCCTGTACGGAAAATAGATTGACGTTTCTCAGGATTTGTGGTAAACTCTACCGATTTTCAGTTAGCACGGTTTGTTTCTGGGGGCATTTGCAAGGCACAACGGCAAAGAAGTGTGAACCTTAGGCGCGTTTGTAGAAGCATAGTGTGCATCAATTCTGGGCAATATTTTTTGAGGTAATTTATGGCAAAAGTTGGACTCATCGGGGTTGGGAACATGGGTACGGGCCTGTCAAGAAACATCTTGAAAGCCGGATACGAATTGACGGTGTATGATGTCCGTCCTGAAGCAATGGAAACGTTGGTAGCAGAGGGAGCAGACGCTGCTACATCGCCGCGAGAACTCGGTGCCGCTGCAGATACGGTTTTTATCATGGTGCTGAATGTTGAACAGGTTAAGGCATCGCTCTTGGGTGAAGACGGACTGCTGGCGGGGCTTGCCCCCGGCTCTACAGTCATCTGTACAGCGACTATCGGGCGTTCACAGGTGATAGAGGTTGCCGAACTCGTGACAGCAAAAGGGGTTAACATCGTTGATGCCCCTGTGAGTGGTGGTGCTCCTGGAGCAGCTGCAGGAACACTTACAATGATGGTAGCGGCACAAACTGAGACATTTGAGGCATCAAAACCGGTACTTTCAGCAGTCGGCAAGGACATCTATCACGTTGGTGAAGATATCGGTATGGGTCAAACTGTCAAGTCTGCCCTGGCAGTGCTGATAGGCACGACTTATGCGGGTATCTTTGAGGCTTTGACGCTTGCGGTAAAGGCAGGTGTGGCACCGGAAACGCTCCGTGATGTTGTCAGCACAAGTGTTGTTGGGAATTTCCTCTTCACGGATACAACGGAGAACATTTTATCACGTAATTTCAAAGGACAGAGCAATATCGGTACAATGTATAAAGACCTGAGTTTGGCAAAAAATATGGCAAACGATTGTGGTGTGCCACTCTTTGCAGCGAGTGCCGCTTTTGAACTGTTTCAAGCAGGGAAAGCCGTAAATCCCGATGAGGATAACTGGACGATTATCAAAATATTGGAAAATATTGCCGGTGTTGAGATTAAGAGAACAGAATAATCATAGGATAGGGTTTTGTTGGTGTGTTGTTTGGTGCTTTGGAAACTCTACGAAGATGAAAAGTGAGAGGGTGTTGAATGTTCAAATTGGGAGTTATCACGGATGGAATCAGTCGGGATTTTGAATATGCGCTGGACACTATGGTAGAAACCGGCTTGGAATACGTTGAGCTACAGTATCTTTGGGAGAAACAGGTTGGAGATTTAACAGATGTGGATGTCGAATGCGTTAAGGGGTTAATCGACGCTCGGAATTTAAAAGTATCGTGTATCTCACACCATAATTTATCGGCGCTCCCTGTTGATACGGCAATAGTTGCACCTGCCTATCGTGAACATATTACGACGTTACAACGGTGTATTGATGTTGCGCAAGCACTCGGTACAAACCTCGTGCGGATTTTCAGTTTCCGGAAAGAGATGGTGCTTTTCGGTGCGGAACCGGTTATCTCCGAAGGCGCGTGGGCGACGCTCATGAACCGATTGGAAGAACCGTTGCAAATCGCTGACGCGGCGGGTATCACGCTTGTGATGGAGACGGCAATCTCTGGGAACGTGACATCGGCATTCCTTGCGAGAAAGTTAATTGACGAGTTAGACGTGCCGCATCTGAAAGTCCTATGGGATCCATGCAGTTCGCTCTATTGTACAGAGGTCCCGTATCCGGATGGCTATGAAGCCATTCGTGAGCATATTGTGCATGTTCATCTCAAAGATGGCATTGTCAATCTACCAGCGGCGACATTTGATTTCTGCGCGATGCGCCAAGGGCAGATGGATCCTTACTACAACGACATTGTGGACGCTTTGAAACGGGATGGCTACGAGGGGACAATCTCTTTAGAGAGTGTCTATACGCCGGTGGGTGGGACGCGCGAGGATGGATTCAGGGAATCGCTGCCGGTTTTTATGGAACTTATGGAACGATAGATATACCGGAAAATAAGAAAAGGACGCAGCTGACATACTGCAGCTGCGTCCTTTTTCTTTGCGAGGTACAAACCCTCGCGTAACGTAAGCACTTAGCAATTACTTGATCTTCAAGCTGCCCCAAGTTGTTGGCAGTTTACCAGCGGCTTCAACAGATGTGCCTAACTGTGCACTTGACTTATAGATAGCCTCTACGTCAGCACTGATACCGGCATACATGCCCCATCCGCCGCCACGTTCACTGACTTTTATCATCAGAATGTTGTCACCTTTTACAAGGTTGGCTGCGAACGAATCTTGGAAGGAAGCTGCGTTGCCACGTCCGCGGTTGACAGCGTTTGTATGAACGACTTCACCGTTGAGCCAGACTTTGACGGAGTCGTCACTGCTGACACCTATCATCACGCCTTCCATATCGTCATCGGCTACGAGTGTGATAAGTGCGTAAGAGGTAACGTCATTGAAATCAGCATTTTCTGTCACGCCGAGTTCGACGAGCATTGCGTTGATGTTTCCGTCTGCTGGCAGTTCGCCGAGTGTCCATGCGTAATCCCCGACTTCATCGCCTTCAGTTGCGCCGTTCATTGCGACATCTTCTTCGGTGACATCGTCGTTACTGGCAACTGCGAGGGAATCGATATCGGTGGAAGCCTGTCCGCCTTGGTTGGCTTCGGTCGGTGCGATCATCCAGAGCCATTCACCTTGAATGTGGAAGATAGGGGGTGTAGGTGAGGTAGTGACATCGGCATCGATACCGACGTACTGTCCCCATCCACCACCGCGTTCACTCACCTTCACGAGCAACAGATTAGCACCTTCTAATAGGTTCACTTCAATTTTATCTTGGTAGGCGTCTATATTAGCGGGTGTCCCGCCGCGTCCGCGGTTGACAGCGTTTGTATGAACGACTTCGCCGTTAAGCCAGACTTTGATAGAGTCATCACTGCTGACCCCGAGCGTTACGCCGGACTGTGCTGTAGCCGATACAAGGTAGATAAGAGAGTAAGAACTCACGTCGTTGAAATCGGCAACTTCTGTCAAACCTATGTCGACGGCCATAACGTTGGTATCGCCGTTATCGGGCAGCGTGCCGAGCGTCCATGCGTAGTCCCCGACTTCATCGCCTTCGTTTGCGCCGTTTGCTGCGACCATTTCTTCGGTAACATCACCACCACTGGCGACTGAGAGAGAGTCGATATCGGTAGAAGCCTGTCCACCTTGGTTGGCTTCAGTAGGTGCGATCATCCAGAGCCATGGTCCTTTAATGGGTTCTTGTGCATCAGCAACCTGTGTTACCGTCATAACAAAAAGAGCCATGAGACATGCTAAACCTATTGTAAATAGTTTCCTGTACATGAAAACCTCCAAATTAATTTTCATTTTTTAAGTGAATCAGAGTTGTCTGTTTTTGTGTGTCCGGTAATAATATTACGTCAGCGGTTACACAGACACAGATAGGACAACCACTTTGGTGTAGTATAACAGATATACCACAATTAAATCAAGCGAAAAAAATTGCGCCCCAAATTTCAGATTGAGGCTTACAAAGAACGAGCTTAGTAAGATCTTTTAACTTCAGCCCATTGCGT
>VXXH01000555.1 GCA_009835515.1 Candidatus Poribacteria bacterium | reverse complement strand
CTTACGAACACTCGCGTAAATATCCATAAATATCTCATCAATTTCTGTGATCAATCCCCTTTTCTCCCAGGCTTCTAAAGCATTTCCAACGATTATTTCGGTGCGTTGATCTACCCAGTTTTTCCATAAGTCGGTTGGAACATTCAAGGTAGGAGACTGGTCTGCCGAAGGTTCGGTTTGAGATTGCTGGCTGAATGAAAGAAAGGGAGTACTATTGAAAATCACCAAAATTGAGAGCAGCACTAAAACTATTTTGCTATACATTTTTTTGGTCTCCTAAGAATTATTTAAGTTTTGACAATTTTCTTTCAGAAAATATAACCAGTAGGATCACAGTGCGAGACTACGCTTCTATGTAGGGAAAGCGATGTATAGCACCTCACTCCACAAATGAAACGTGATATTACAGCACCCCTACAAAGGTAGCGAAATCGGTGCCCCGATTTGCGAGGAGCGATACGTTGCCTCTGCTAACTCAATACCGTCTCTACCGATGCGTCCGTGAGTCGTCGGTTCCGCTTCACCGGCGATGCACTGAAGCCAATGGTCGATGCTCGCGCCTTTCGCTGCCATACCCCAATATCGCTGTTGACGTTGCGCGTCGGGTACGTTGCGATAGGTGTCGTCATCTGGTGCGGGGGCAGTAAATTCTTCTGGGGCTGCCATATCGTGTGTTTTCCAACGGAGTCCGTGCCGAATCAGCGTCGCGGAGCCTCTGCTTGTGACGAGACCGTTACCACTATTCCCGATCTCAGCCGCCCAACTCTTAATCATCATGCCGACACCACCGTTTTTGAAATGCACAGTTAGCACGGCGTTGTTTTCAACGGCTTCGTCAGCAGACGGATAGGTGCCGCCGAGTGGAACATGGCTCGTGAACCCATAGACAGTGGAGGCGGGACCGTATAACCACAACCAGATATCGAGATTGTGGATCGCTTGCTCCACCAACATACCACCCGATTCTGCTTTGACAAACAACCACGGATGCCGTTCTGGTGAAAAATAACCGACCTGATTGGAATACGCCATTTGTAGTGTGCCGAGGGTACCGTCGTCTAATAGCGATTTCAGTTTCATGTATCCCGGGTCGAACCGCATCATATAGGCGACCATCAGGAGAACACCAGCATTTTCAGCGACGGCGATCATTTCCTCACCTTCGGCGACGTTGCAACACATCGGCTTTTCCATCAAAATGTGCTTGCCAGCAGCGGCGGCAGCGCGCGTGATTTCGAGGTGCGGACGCGGATGGACGCACACATCGACTGCATCTATGTCCAATCTATCGAGGAGTGCGCGGTAGTCTGTGTAAGCATCTGCGCCAAATCTGTCTGCCTGTTCGTTTGCGGATGCTTCATTGATGTCAGCGATTGCGACGATGTCAGCACGGCGCGTCGGTTCTTGGTAATAGGGTGCGTGGAGGTTGCGGAAGATGCCGCCACATCCGATAATGCCGACTCTGATTCTGTCCATAGGTTTCTCCTTCAAAACTACAAAACAGCGTTCGTAGTAGGGCGATTCTGCGGTGTACGCGAAGAAACACCCAAGCAAAAACCCCAAATGCGATCTGTATCATCGCCCGTTCCAACGCGCAATAAATTGCGCTACTACAAACGATATAGTAATGGCTTTTGGCTAAGGCACACGGAGTGTACCTGCTACTTTAAGGATAGGAGGCGTTTCCTCATTCTCTAAGAGCGAGAGTGCCTCCGCGATAATCGCGTGTTGTAATTCTGGATTGTTCGGTTCACCGAGCGGGTAACCAAATCTATAAGGTACGGATAACGCACGTGGCGGCTTCACTCTTTTCGTGATGCTCTCGTCAAGCGTTATAGAAGTGGTCGATATTCCTGTTGCTTCAACAGCACGTTGTATCAATCCTACAGATTGATTGCACATCGGTCACACAGGGGTTAAGAACACAACGTCAACGTCATCAGCTTGGAGCAGCTGGCCGACTTCAGGCGCGGTTTTTTCAATAAGCCATTTCGGTTTTGTAATAGACCCCATGAAACTGAAGTGTCTATCGTTGAGTGAACCGATCTTACCTTCGTTTTCTAATTCTCGAAATCGATCAAGTGGGAATACAAGGTTTATATCGCTTTCTGTGCCACTTGCGTCGAAAGCCTTACTTCTATGTCCAAGCGCAAGGAGTTGTGTCTCGATTGTATTTGGTATTTCGCGGTATGAACAATCACCCCCTATAATCTTATCATTATAGGGTGTCTGTTCTGGACGATGTAAGCCAGCGGTTGTAATTAGCGCGACACGGCATCGGTTTAATTCCTTGTGAAGCGCGGCATTCGGAGGGGCACCACCGTAGGATTTGACCGGATATGCCCGCATAAAGAACCGGTATAAATCGTCCAGTTTGAATATAGACACCATACATACCCTGTATTAACCGTTTGCAAAGATAAGCCGTGTCCTGTTCTGACACGGGAGTTGTATCGTCTGTCCGGTGATGCCGCTCTCAATCGTGGCGAATCCGATTTCGTTGACAGCGGTATAGTCATCACGGGCACAATGCGGAAGCGCACCGCCATCAAGATAATCAGTAATCTGTTTGTACGCAACCTTGAACGGACTGGCGTTTTCAGGGAGATCAAGCGTATCGTTATCGACCAATTTGCCTGCTTTATGGACAGTTGTACCGCTATAAAATCCTGCCTGTACACTGCCTTCATTGCCGAGAACATCAACAGAGAAACTGCCGCGTGTCCCGTGGTTTCCGACATGGAATCCCATAACACCGCTTTCAAATTGGATGGTTGCACCGACAACCGCTGGCTCAGGTTCGTAAGACTCTGGCACATCCCCGCCACCAGAGACGAATCCCGTCACGGAGACCGGATCGTAGCCAGCGAACTGACAGATCATATCTGTCGTATGGATAGCGAAGGAGAGTACGCCACCGCCGCAATACCCGATGACGGTTTGCACTTCACCGATGAGTCCATCTTTGATAAGCGATTGGAGACGGATCAAATGCGGCCCCCAGTGTCGTGTATAGTCCACAACGATAGGAATCCCTTTTGCGTCTGCACCCGCGGTCATTGTATCAACTTCTTCGAGCGAACATCCGGCGGGTTTTTCGAGGAAGATGGCTTTAATATCCGCTCTCAAGACATTCTGCATCACCTGAAAATGATGCGGTCCGCGGACACAGACAGCCACAATGTCTAAATCTTCGCTTTCAAGCATCTGGACATCTGTTTCATAGTAGTTGATGGAGTTATCTGGGAAGCCAGGTCCCCACGTCTGTTGAAATTCTGCTTGGCGTTCAGCGGACATATCCGCGACTGCAACCAATTCGGTTGTTTCGCAAAAACGGATACCACCTGTATGGCAATACGGATAAGCGTCATCAGGCGTTGAATAACGGGCGGCGATGCTGCCTAACCCGATAATACCGACACGATACATTGGCGTTACTCCTTTTCCGAAGGTTGCATAAGAGGATAGCACAGACGCGGGGAATTAGCAAGGTAATAAAGAATAGGACCAAAGGCATTCAGTTTTCCATTCTCCGCTCTAATTTTCACCCAGACCCGGTAGGTGCAGTTTTGCGGTGTACCATAGGTGTCAATTTAGCGATTTTTCGTGCCATTCTCGTAGTATTTCAACTTTGAACTTAATAGTATATTCGATGCGAAGGCGCAATGAATTGCGCTACTACGAACCTACTTTACCCGAAAACTCAATATTGAAGAACTACTCGGCATATTAAGTCTGAACTGTGATTTTTGTGATTTTTGTGATAAGATTTCTGATGGGAAATAAGGTTCTGATTGTGGTGTTGAAGTTTCTACAGAGAAGGCGTTCTCGGGTGAACAGCTGAGTCGTCAGGCCTCGGTTTTCAGTATTCAGTTGTTTGTGATAGGTTCTCTTATCATGGGAATCATAGCCATCAGAGAAATCACAGTTCAGAACGCAACAGTGGCAGGCGTGTATCCGTTTTTGGGCTCGCAACGGTTTTCAATAGGTTTTTGAAGTCTTGAAGTTCTCTGTTTAGGATCCGGTTCGGTTGGGAATGCGACGTGCATGATTGCGCGTTGCGTAAGTCCGAAAGAAAATTGGCGGAAGTATTCGGTTATCAGTTCGTTGCGTGTGCAGATTGCTTCAGCTTGCCCCAAAGGGTCGTTTGGGTGTTCGCGGTCGGAGAAACGGCAAGGAAACCGGAGGGGACCCACGCCGGAGAATAATCCATCGCTTCATGCTTTGTGATTTGACGAGGATTTCCGCCACCATTTGGTGTAATGAGGTAGATGTTTGCATCACGATTCGGGTTGCCCCATGGACTTTCAAGCTCCGATTCGTAGGCAATCCAGCGTCCATCCGGCGACCACGCTGGATTTCTACTCCAAGTTTCCAGCGGTGACACTCGCCGACTGTTTTGGCCCTTGGCATTCATGACATAGATACCTCTCGAACCGTTCCATTTGAGTTTGTCATAGGCAATCTTTTCACCATCAGGTGACCAACTTGGACTTACGCCCCAACTAAGTTTTCTTACATTTCTTCCTTCGGTGTTCATGACATAGACATCGCCGCTGTCATTCCGGATGGAATAGAAAGCAATTGAGCGACTGTCTGGTGACCATGCCGGTGCTGAGTTATATTTGCCTTCATTTGTGAGTCGTTGTAAATTCTCACCGTTAGCATCCATTTTGTAGATATCATAATTCCCTGCCGCGTCGCCTTTCCTGTCGGATGCAAAAGCGATCCATTTTCCGTCAGGTGACCAAGAGGGGTTACGGTCACTTGCTGGGTGATTTGTCAACCGGCGAGTCTCATTTTTATTCAGATCCATCACATAAATTTCGCCTTTTTTACCATCTCTGTGCGACACGTAAGCGAAAGAATGACCGCTTGGTGACCAAGTCGCGGAATGGTCGGATGCTGGGTGGTTCGTCAGGTTGTGCAGATTTTTACCGTCTGTGTCAATG
>VXXH01000135.1 GCA_009835515.1 Candidatus Poribacteria bacterium | reverse complement strand
TTCCTCCGAAGAGAGTTTAGATGCTTCTGTGAATGCACGTTCAAGTTTCGTAGTCATAAATATCTCCATCTTGATTTTTCTTGCTACAATTGCATAGATTTGAGTCAGGAAAACTCTATCTGTTTCGTCTATGACTTGGATCCCTTGGATTGAAGGCATCTTCACCGTACACCCCATCTCCAATTTTTGCCTTTTGTCCTCTGCCGGTAACTGCACATCTTGTGCCATCCAATCGTGGGTCTACGTATCGTTCAAACCACGCACCCATCTGTCGCCGCATATCGTTTATCAATGCATTCTGCGATTTGTCGTCTATTAGATTTTTTCGTTCTCTTGGGTCTTTCACTAAGTCATAGAGTTCATGGGGTCCGTAAGGATAGCGGTGAACATATTTCCACTCTTGCGTTCGGATCATACGGACAGGCCCGTATTCATCAAATACAACGATCTCATCTTGCGCATCGTTTGTTTTTCTCGTAAGTGCTGGGACAAAACTTCTGCCAGGTGACATATCGTCATTCGGATCCGGTAAACCGAGGTAATCAAGGAGTGTCGGCATGAAATCGTATTGACTCACCATCGCTTCGCTGACGCTTCCCTCTGGTATCTTACCGGGGTGGCTCATGATAAAAGGCACTTTAACCGAATTCTCATACATATTCAGTGGGAATGTGCCGTTGCCTTTATGCCAAAATCCGTGATGTCCACACGAATATCCATTATCGCTACTGAAAACGATGAGTGTATTTTCGCGGATGCCTAATTCAGAAAGTCGTTCTAAAATCCTGCCAACGTTTAAATCAAGTGCTGTTATCGCTGCGAAATACCCTTTTAACGACTCGCGATTGCCCATGTGAGGGAATGTGCCTCGTCCCGCCCACGGGTGCAATGCTTCCTGCGGACACGTCTTGAACGGGCAATCATCATAAGAATCCACAATGTCTTGCGGATGTCCATTAAACGGGGTATGCGGGGCATTATAGTGGACACTAAGGTAGAACGGAGTTTCACTATTTGCAGAAATGAAGTCCAACGCATCATCGGTAATTACGTCAGTAAGATAGCCAGGTTGCGCTTCCACCCTCCCATTTCGGATCATATCTGCGTTGTTGTACTTGCTGCCCCCTCTGGGCATAGCGAACCAGTGGCTAAACCCGTGTTGTGGCGAGAAACTATCGCCGAGGTGCCATTTACCACTGAGTCCAACAGTGTAGCCATTGTCAGCGAGGATGTCGGTATAGCAGGTAAGTCCTTCAAGATAACGTATCGGATTTGGGGGTATGTTTCCGACAGGGACAAAATCATGAACGCCGTGGGCAGAAGGGATGCGTCCGGTCATCAGGCTTGCACGTGCCGGTGAACATACCGGAGTAGTGCAGAAAAAATTGGGAAAACGTGTCCCCTCTGAAGCAAGCTGGTCAATAAAAGGTGTGCGGACTTCATCATTACCGCAACAGCCAGCAGCCCAGGGGCCTTGGTCATCCGTGAGAATAAAAATGACATTTGGTTGGTTTTGCATTTGATTCCCTCCTGTTTTCTCTGCACCGATAAAGACCCCTGGCGTAACTGCCGCAGCAACAGTACCAGCACCTACGTGCTTAAAAAAACGCCGCCGCGAAATATTCGGGCTCCCGTTTTTCGCCTGAGCTGACATGCATTCCTCCATTTGATATTACTAAATCGACGCTAAATGCGCGTATAGCATTCAACATATCTGATTCAGATGAAGAGATGTTGTCTACACATTTCGTCGAGGAGGGGCATATCTTGGATGGAAGGAATTTTCACCGTAATTTCCTTCTCCTAACTTTGCTGCTTGCCCACCACCCGTAACTGAGCATCGCGCCCCATCTAATTCCGGCAGGACGTACCGTTCAAACCATGCACCCATCTGTTGACGCATGTCACCGATACGCGCATGCTGAGATTTGTCATCTATCAGATTTTTCCGTTCATCCGGATCGTTCACCAAATCATATAATTCATGCGGACCGTAAGGATACCTATGAACATACTTCCACTCCTGTGTCCGAATCATACGGACGGGACCGTACTCATCGTAAATAACAATCTCATCTTTCGCATCGTTCGTCTTTCCAGAAAGCGCGGGGACGAAACTTCTGCCGGGCGACATATCGTCGTTCGGATCCGGTAATCCGAGGTAGTCAAGAAGTGTCGGCATGAAATCGTATTGGCTCACCATTGCCTCGCTGACGCGTCCCTCTGGAATGCTACCCGGATGGCTGACGATAAAGGGCACCTTGACAGAGTTTTCATACATGTTCAGTGGGAATGTGCCGTTGCCTTTATGCCAAAATCCGTGGTGTCCACACGAGTAGCCGTTATCACTGCTAAAGACAACGAGCGTATTTTCACGAATACCCAACGTCGCAAGCCGATCCAGAATCCGTCCGACATTTAAGTCGAGTGCTGTTATCGCTGCGAAATAGCCCTTCAACGATTCGCGGTTACCCATGTGTGCTGCCGCACCTTGCACAGCCCACGGATGCAATGCCTCTTGTGGACACGTCTTGAAGGGACAATCGTCATAAGAGTCAACGATGTCTTGGGGATGACCTGTAAATGGCGTATGCGGCGCGTTATAGTTAACGCTGAGATAGAACGGTCCCTCTTTGTTCGCTGAGATAAAGTCTAATGCGTCATCGGTAATCACGTCGGTGAGGTAACCGGGCTGCATTTCTACCTGTCCGTCTCGAATCATATCCGCATCGTTATACTTGCTTCCCCCGGTGAGTAGCGCGAACCAGTGACTGAACCCGTGTTGTGGGGTCAAGCTATCACCGAGGTGCCACTTACCGCTCAATCCGACCGTGTAGTCATTCTCCGCAAGAACATCCGTATAACAGGTCAAGCCTTCAAGGTATCGGGCGGGATCTGGTGGCATGTTTCCGTCGCGGATCCAGTCGTGTACACCGTGTGCTGACGGGATACGACCCGTCATCAGACTCGCACGTGCAGGCGAGCAGACGGGACTTGTGCAGAAGAAATTGGGGAAGCGGGTGCCTTCTGATGCCAGTTGATCGAGATAGGGCGTGCGGACTTCATCGTTGCCGCAGCAGCCTGCAGCCCATGGGCCTTGGTCGTCTGTCAAAACAAAGATGACATTGGGTCTGTTTTCCATATTGAATCCTCCATGTAATAGTTATCAGTTGTCGGTTGTCAGTTTTCAGTGCTTGGAGAGGTACGCCTTTCGCGTCAAACAACTTTCTTTTTCAACTTCTCCAACCGACAACTATACCTCAGTTCTGTCTCGTAATTCGTCAAGGAGGCGAACGATGTCGCGGTAGCATTTGTCGAAAGAATCGGCTCGGCGTGCATGTTCCATGTCAAAGAGTGCTGCGAGTGCAGGTTGATCGGTTGTTTCGCTATATGATTCCTTGTTCTCCATTCGTTTATCCAACCATCCCTTTGCATCACGGATAGACTCCGGATCGTTTGGTGGGTGAATATCATTTTTTAATCCTCTTCGTCCACGGAGTGATTCGGCTGCGGCAAGGAACCACGCCTCAAACTCGTTTTTAGCAATCACAACGGCAATGGGCAAATCACTGCGGGCTTGTGATGCCCGGTGAAGGAGTGCAGGTCCCAGTTCTGCTGGACAGTCACCGTCACTATCAAGGATGATAAATATAGCACCTTGCCCACCAATCTGCCGAGCTACGAATTCAACTGTTTTTTCAAGTTCGTTCTCTTTAACAACCTTATTCCGGGGACGGTGAATAGGTGGTGGTACAACAATCGGCAATTCTGGATAAAGATTCACAGCGATGCGGCGAATCAGAAGAGGGACAGTTTCCACCTCGCTTTCCCCTTCGACAATGCAACCGATTTTGACGATCATTCGTGCTTTCCTTTACTCCGCGCTTTAGCAGACTTCGGCTTATCAAAATCAGACAGAGACAGTTGTTTTTCCTTTGCAGCAGGAAGAGCTGCCGGATCCGGTTGCAATTGATTACTGCGTAAAAGTTCCCCGGCTGTAAACAGTCGATCTTGCACCACAGATCTGCTTGCATCATCCACTGGAGCGATCACTGTATCGCCATCGAGTGCTTCAACTGCCAGAATTGAGTTTACATCCAGGTGCTTGTCATCAAGCAGCTCTGGACTGTGAGTGGTGATGATAACCTGCGTCCTGTGGGCAGCATCCCGAAGGCCGTCAAGCAACACCGCTACCGCCCCTGGATGAAGGGCGGTCTCGGGTTCTTCAATTCCTACGAGTGTCACGCGTTTTTGAGTGTCGTCATCTCCTTGGAATAGTGCTACCAGAATCCCCAGCACGCGGAGTGTGCCATCGGACATATTGTTTGCAAGAAATCGCCATCGATGCGTATCACCTGCGACATCCTGCCTAAATTCTAATGTTTCCTTGGGACCAAATCCCTTAACATCTACTGTATGAATGCCAGGAACGACCCCTGATAAATACTCCTCAATGTTTTTCTTTCCAATAGGTGAAAGTTTGGTAAGAACGCTGGTAAGGTTACTCCCGTCACGAAGTAGCATGTCCCGAGGATCGGGGTTTTGAAGGTCCCGGACTTTATCGGGGTTAAGGTTGTAAAATCCCATCCGAGAAAATGCGTCATAGACAGGACGAAATTCGGGCAGCCCAGACGCGTTTACCAAGTAGAGCCGATCGGATGCAGCCGCCGGTGCAACTTCCATACTTGTGTCGGTTACGGTGCCACTCTCAACACGGAAGTACTCCTCTGGTGTGAGGAGCTGCTCATTTTGAATTTGACATTCCTCAGTCTGAACCTCGTATCCTCCAGGTGGACGTGTACCGATGCGAAAGGCGTAATGTCCTGTTAAACCTTCAGGGAAAATGAATTCAAGGCGAATGCTGAAATGGTTTGGATGCCCACGAGAACGGCGGCGGACATCGTTGATACCTCCGCGATCGCGTAACGCATGACCCAGCGATGTATTCAACGCATCGGCAACGA
>VXXH01000202.1 GCA_009835515.1 Candidatus Poribacteria bacterium | reverse complement strand
GTGGTGAAGTCAGTCTCTTCGCGAAACGTTGACTTGTTGAAGACCGCGGTATCTGAGAATTGCGCTTGTACGAAATCTAATTTTTTCCTGAAAAACGTTCTACTGAAATGTGAAGCATCTTGAAAGATTGCACCTCTGAAAACCGCGTTTTCTGAGAATTGCACATCGTTAAAATCTGCTACCCGCTGAAAACGTGTTTTTGAAAAACGCGCCGTTCCGTTAAATACTGTCCCACGGAAAAGGGCTGGTCCTTCAAACACTGATTCTCCGAAGTCGCAGGCGTTTTGAAACACAGTCTCACCAAAGTGGACAGCGTCTTGGAAGACCGAATTTCCAAAAAAAACCTCTTTTTGAAAAAAGGTTTTCTCAAATTTGAGAACGTTTTTGAACTCACACTGGATGCATACAATTTCCTTATCAACTATGAGTTGTTCTTCGCTTTCCGCTGTAAATTTGGCTGAAAAGACGATTGTGCCTTCAATTATACAATTTGTCAAGAAGATACTTTCATAATCCGCTCGTAAAATTGAGAGGAATGTATCAGCATCAAGTGTCTGTTCGGTACCATGGTAAACTTGCATTTAAACTCCATACGTCTCAAAAAACTGTAGATGCGAAAATTTCGCGTTTGGACAGCAATGGTTATGCAGCAGTTCGACTTTTAAAATTGGTACTTACAGAGCGGGTCCAACGGTGAATATGTATTATGGTCATGCCAAGATTTCGTTGACAACCCGTGCTTTCTCTTCGACACCTGTTAACCGATGATCAAGCCCTTGGAACTTGAAGGTTAACCGTTCGTGGTCAATACCGAGTTGATTGAGGATCGTAGCGTTTAGGTCTCGGACAGAGACAGGGTCCTTGATGATATTGTAGCTGAAGTCATCGGTTTCACCGTGGACAATCCCGCTTTTTATTCCACCGCCAGCCATCCACATCGTGAAACACTTCGGGTGATGATCGCGTCCGTAGTTATCCTTTTTGAGCGCGCCTTGGCAGTAAACAGTGCGCCCAAATTCACCACCCCAAATAACGAGAGTATCGTCCAACATACCGCGTTGTTTCAGGTCTTGGACGAGTGCTGTTGAAGGTTGATCAATGTCGCGTGCTTGATTGCGGATGTCGTTTGGCAGATTTCCGTGCTGGTCCCACCCGCGGTGGAAAATTTGGACGAGTCGCACATCGCGTTCCATCATCCGCCGTGCAAGGATACAGCAGTGTGCAAATGTACCGGGTGTGTTGACATCAGGACCATACATTTCAAGAATATTGGCAGGTTCCTGCTTTAGGTCTGTCAGTTCGGGGACGGAAGACTGCATGCGGTACGCCATCTCATATTGCGAGATACGGGCATGCGTTTCTGGATCACCGATTTCTTCGTAGAGTTCCTCGTTGAGTTTGACCAGCGAATCCAACATCCGTTTCCGGGCGTTTTCACTCATACCTTTCGGATTTGAGAGGAATAGAACCGGGTCGCCTTGGCTACGGAGCAGCACCCCTTGATGTTCGGACGGGAGGAACCCGGCACCCCAGAGCCGGTTATAGAGTGCTTGTGCGGACTTCCTACCTGTCCACGTAGCATTCATGACAATAAAGGACGGGAGGTTATTGTTTTCAGTACCTAACCCATAACTGAGCCATGCGCCGAGGCTCGGTTTGCCGGGAGTCTCATTGCCGGTGCAAACATAAGTGATCGCTGGGTCATGATTAATCGCTTCGGTATGTAACGATTTAATAATCGCGATGTCTTTGACCATGGAAGCGGTATGCGGTAGCAATTCGCTGAGCCATGCGCCATCGCTGCCGTTGTCGTGCTGCTTGAACTCGAAGATAGAGGGAGCAATCGGGAAACGGTTCTGACCGGAGGTCATCGTCGTGAGACGTTGTCCCATCCGTACCGTTTCTGGGAGATCTTTATCAAACCATTTCCCCATCGTCGGTTTATAGTCATACAGATCCATCTGCGACGGTGCGCCGGACATGAAGAGATAGATCGCGCGTTTCGCTTTCGGCGCAAAATGCGGGAGTTCAGGCAACCCACCCGTCTGTGGCATCGCTTGTTGTTCAAGAGCATCTACAAGCGTGTTCGGTAGCAATGAGGCGAGGGCTGCACCACCGAGACCCATGGCACATTTACCGAAAAATTGGCGACGCGTTTCAAGCTTGAGATATTCTTTAATTGGATCCATTACGTATCTCCTTTGTGATACCTACTTCCATGTGTTGCGGTGCATTTCTCAAAATTGTTGACAGGTGCTTACGAGGCTCGCCTGCCGTAGGGGCGAGGTTCCCTCGCCCGACAGTTGTTATGCCAAGAGTTCAGTGATAACCCGTGCTTTCTCCTCAACCCCCGTTAAGCGGTGATCCAATCCTTGGAACTTATAGGTTAACCGCTCGTGATCGATGCCGAGTTGATGAAGAATTGTGGCATTTATGTCCCGAGCAGAGACAGGATCTTTGACGATATTGTAGCTAAAGTCATCCGTTTCGCCATGAACGACGCCTCCCTTTATACCGCCGCCAGCCATCCAGCGCGTAAAGCATTTCGGGTGATGGTCACGTCCGTAGTTATCCCGACTGAGTTTACCTTGACAATAAACAGTTCGTCCGAATTCACCACCCCAGACGACTAAAGTTTCGTCCAGCATACCGCGCTGTTTCAGGTCTTGGACGAGTGCAGTTGAGGGTTGGTCGATGTCGCGCGCCTGATTCCGAATGTTCTTGGGGAGATCGCCGTGCTGATCCCACCCGCGGTGGAAGACTTGGACAAGACGGACATCGCGCTCCATCATTCGCCGTGCGAGGATACAGCAGTTGGCAAATGTTCCGGGGGTCTTGACCTCGGGTCCATACATTTCTAAGACGTGCTCTGGCTCTTTTGACAGGTCCGCAAGTTCAGGGACACTCGTCTGCATACGGAATGCCATCTCATATTGAGAGATACGGGCATGCGTTTCTGGATCGCCTAACGCCTCGTAGAGTTCCTTGTTAAGTTCGACAAGCGTATCTAACATCTGTTTCCGTGTTTTTTCGTTGACCCCTTCTGGGTTTGAAAGGAACAGGACCGGATCGCCTTGGCTACGGAGTAGCACACCTTGATGTTCCGATGGGAGGAAACCGGCACCCCAGAGGCGATTGTAGAGTGCCTGTGCCCCTTTTGGGCCACTCCATGTCGCGTTCATCACAATGAAAGCGGGCAGGTTTCTGTTTTCGCTACCCAGGCCATAACTCAACCACGCACCGAGACTCGGTTTGCCCGGATTTTCATCGCCGGTGCAGAAGAAGGTGATCGCTGGATCGTGATTGATCGCTTCGGTGTGTACCGACTTGATAATTGCGAGGTCTTTCACCATAGATGCCGTGTGTGGCAGCAATTCGCTAATCCACGCGCCGTCGCCACCGTTGTCGTACTTCTTGAACTCAAATATAGACGGGGCGATCGGAAACTTGTCCTGGCCGGAGGTCATCGTTGTGAGACGTTGCCCCATGCGGACGGATTCTGGAAGATCCGTGTCGAACCATTCCCCCATATTCGGTTTGTAGTCGTACAAATCCAATTGTGAAGGTGCCCCTGACATAAAGAGATAGACAGCCTGCTTCGCCTTGGGGGCGAAGTGCGGGAGTTCTGGCAGACCTCCAAATCTCGGCTTTGCTTGCCCATCCAGCTTGTCGGGGGATACAGAGAGGTCAAGTGCATTCACAACGGCATTCGGCAGCAGTGAGGCGAGTGCCGCACCGCCAAGCCCTGACGCGCATTTACCGAAAAATTGGCGACGCGTCTCAAGTTTCAGATATTCCTTAATTGGATCCATTACTTATCTCCTTTTGCGATACCTATTCCGTGGTTGCAGTATCACGATGTTTACTTATTTGCACGGGGTGGTTGAATCACTTGTTCTGCTGGTGCTGGTATATCCAGTTCCAAATCTGGAATCTGTTTCAGGAGCTTGCGGAGCGGTTCCATATCCTGAATTGGATTCTCACTAACTTTTAAATTCGTTAAACTTGTAAACTGTTCAATTTGGCTGATGTCGTTGATCCGGTTACGGTCAACGTGCAAAACACTTAACTGTGTGGTTCCGGCGATGGGTGAAAGGTCTTGAATTTGATTCTTCCCAAGCCCCAACTCGGTCAAATCTGTTAGTTCAGCAAGCGATGAAATATCGTTAATTTGATTCCCCCAGATCACTAACTTTGTCAGCTGCGTTAACTCAGTAAGTGGGTTAATGTCCGTGATCTGATTCCGCCAAGCCCAAAACTCTGTCAACTGCGTCAAACCAGAAATTGGTGTTATGTCGTTGATTAGATTCCCGCCGATATTTAACTCTCTTAGCGAAACCAATTCGGTTAGAGCGGTGATGTCACTTATCTGATTTCTCTGGAGCCGTAACTTTGTTAGCTGTGTCAATCCTGTGAGGGGGATAATATCGCGAATCTGATTTGTGCTGAGCCATAATACTGTCAGCTGTGCTGAGCCAGTGAGGGGTTCGATGTCGCGGATCTGATTGTCCCAGAGCCATAACTTTGTCAATTGCCTCAATCCTGCAAGGGGCGTAATATCACGGATCTGATTGTCTGCGAGGGATACTTCGGTTAGCAGGGTCAAATTAGCTAGTGGCGTGATGTCGCTGATTTGATTCTTCATGAGGTATAACTTTGTCAAGTGTGTTAATCCAGTCAACGGGGTAATATCAGTAATTTGATTCCTGCGAAGTTCTAAAGTTTTTAATTTTCTGGCTTTCTCAAGTCCTGTTAAGTCGGTTATGCCTTTGTTGTCAGCATCCAGGTGTTCTAATTCTTGTAATCTCTCTGGTGGTATGGTGTCACTACGACTCAAGCCGAGTGCTGTTCGCACTGCGTTGGCTAAATTGAGGTCCAGTATTGTCGGATCCGGGACAAACGTATTTGAAAGTTCCACTTGGATATCTGATTCCAAATTCGGAAGTCGATTCAGCAACCGTTCGAG
>VXXH01000086.1 GCA_009835515.1 Candidatus Poribacteria bacterium | reverse complement strand
GCGTGGTTTCGTGATTGAAGCACCTTCCTCTGGAGTCGCCTGCGCCGATGTTGCAGGCTCGTGGTTTCGCATTATGGTAAAACCAACAAAATTTAGAAAGGAAAAAAGATGGAATTGCTTAAAAAATCGGTTCAATCTGTGCTTGAGAAAGAACGGATCGGGAGTCCAGTGTTCCTACGGTGTGTCCTACACGTAGCGGGTGATACAGCGAATCTGCTGCCATCGGCGGCAGAGGTGACTGCGCTCGCGAATGCGTGGATACCCTCCACGCCGGCGCGCGTCTATGCACAAGGCGAGGCAAGGGGGACACAGGTTACGATAGCGGTTCATTATGCCGGAGGGCAGATGGCACTGTTGAGTGTCAATCGGGTTGATGTCGAGACGGCAGTTGACATCATGTTGGTCGGGAACAAAGGCGTTATCTATCATGAAACGCCAGTCGGTAGACACTACCTGAACGCGATCGCGCCGGAATTCAGTGGAACAGGTGAGCTGGTAGAGACTATCGCACAATCGCTTGAAAGCGGTCAGCCTATAGTATTGGAGGGTTGAACATGCAACAAGATGGAAAATATGGCGTTCTTTTGCTCGGTGGACATCGTACGCATCAAGAGAATTACGCCTCAAACTTTGCACAGGATGCGCGCTGTCGGTTAGTGGCGTTCGCTGATGAACAGGACGCACCGACAGAACGAATTGAATTGGCACATTCGCTGGCTGAATCAATGGATTTGCCATTCATAGACCTTGACGCAGCATTGGCACGCGAAGATGTGCATATTGTGAGTCTCTGTACAGATGTGGAACGTCGCGGACGTATAGGTGCAAAATGCGCGGAAGCGGGGAAGCACGTCTATCTTGATAAACCGATGGCACTCAACCCGGAAGGGACGAACAAGATTGTTGATGCCGTTGCAAAAAGCGGTGTACGAACGCAGATGTTTAGCAATATTCATAGCACTTGGGCACGCACCGTTCAGCAGGCGTTGGAAAGTGGGCATATCGGCGAACTTCAGGCGATTCATTGCGACGTGCTCTTCTCCAAAGGACACCCGGGCACCGCACCCGTCGGCGAAAAAAGAGTCCAAAACCCCACGCTGGAACGTTACAGTTTCGTTGAAGCCAAACCTGAGATGTTCGATGTCGGTGTCTATGCGGTGTCAATGGTGAATTGGTTGACGCAGAAACGCGTGCAGCGTGTTTTCGGTGGAACGGCGAACTATTTCTTCAAAGAACATCGCGACTGCGGGCTTGAAGACTTTGGGGCTTTAGTTTTGACCTTAGAAGGTGGAATTACAGCAACGATCGCTGGAGGACGTTACGGGTGGCAGAGCCACGCCCAAGGTGGCATTCGGAAGGTGCATCTCGTCGGTACTGAGGCTACCATGACCTTTGACGCGTCAGCAAACCGTTTAGAAGTTTTTGCCGCGGAACCGGCGTTTGAACCGCCGACCCCACATCCGCTGGATCCGATGGGAATGTGGAGCAGCACGCAAGCAGAGATCAAGATGCAACCGAAGCAACAATGGATAGATGTCGGTAGTGGAGACGACGGACAGCGAGAATTTAGTGCGTTTATAGATTGTATTGAGAACGGTGTAGAGAGTGAAATGAACGCTGAATTTGCGGCGCATTCCGTAGAGATTATCTGCGCGGGGTATCGTTCCGCAGCGAGTGGGGAGGTTATCGCTATTGAGTGATATAGAATTATGTGAGTATGCGCGTTGCGCCAGCGCGCATACCATCCTCATTACACCTTTCGCACATAACCATTGTGAGTTAAGTGAGTTTTCTACGGCAAAGTGTTAATTATTACATCTCCAATTCCACGACAGCTTCTTCATTCGTTGTAATTTTTCCTATAATCATTGAGTGTACGCCTTAAAGTTAAAGCCGATGCCATAGGCTGCAGGAAATCCAACACGCACACCGTAAATGATAGCATTTGGGGGCTTTGCAAGGAGACAGTCTGTGGCGACCAAATCTTCAGCATCAATTTCATAATCCGCCGTTTCAATGTCAAGTACCAAGAATTTACCTTTGTGTTTTGGGTCAACCTTGTCCGGTATTTGCTGCTGATAGATTTCTTCACCGCGGGGGGCAATGGCTTCGGAACTCTCATCAGAATATGACATGGTAATTCTCCTGCTGAAATGTTGTTTTGGAACACCGCATTGTATTCATTACACACTACATTATAACACAAAATTGCGTCGCGTGCTAAGGCAGCATTTTTCTTGCTATCCTCTAACCCCTATCGCTTCAAGTCGAGCAATCTGCTTCACCCAAGAGTCTCGGATTTCTGGTGAGTAGTCGCCAGGGAGTAGCGATTTACGTGTGCAGTTGAGGAGAGCCTGTAAGGTTTGATACTGTCTGATGGGTCCGATATTGGGAAGGATTCGATCTTCGGCGACAGCAATAATTTCATCTATTGTGAGTTCACCTGTTTTTTGTGAGTTAGTCTTGAGAATACTGGCGGCTTCAAGATCGGAGCGTAGTGAGGCGAAACTCGCTGCAGAATAGTCCGCAGTTACTTTCAAAAGCCGATCAACTTCCACCTCAGAAAGGGAAGCGGTGCTAACTTTCGCAATCGTCCAGCGCAGGAAAGCCTCACGGTCTTCACCGGTAGGATCAAGCACTGGCACCACGATATCTCCGACTCTACCCTCACGTCGCAGGTCAGGAGAAAGATTGTAGATGCGGGCAGTCATGAGCAGCCATGTGATGTTACCACGCAGCTGTGGGTCCGACATCATCGCCTGTATTTTCCCAGTCAAACGCCGCTCTGTACTGTGTGCATCCTGCCCGACACCACCGAATTGCGTATCGGCTTCATCAACGAAGATTAACACCTTCACGAGTGCCATCAACAATCGTCGGAGCCGTTCAAAGATAACATCTGTCTGTCCGAACCACATACTCCGAATGTTCTTGAGAACGAGGACAGGGATATCGAGTTCCCCCGCAAGCCCCTCAAAAATAAAAGTTTTCCCGCTGCCGATGGGACCACAAACGCTCATTCCGGGGATGGCATCGGGCCCGGTTGAAGTGATACGCGGAATCAGCTGCGTCTTGAGAAAATCCACCAGATTTTGGTTACCAACGATGTCTTTTAAACTGTGGGCAGGTTTTTTGAACTCTACAACATCTTCACCCAACTGTGCTTGGATAAATTCAGAGACTTTCTCAATAACATCCTCGGGTTGAAGTTTTTCACCGGAGTAGCAGGAAGAGAGCAACATCTGGCGGAGTGCTTGTAATGATAACCCCGCAGTGAGCATGGCGAGTTGTGCCTGTGAACCCCAAAGGTTTAAAGGCTTTTCTATGAGTTTCGGCGTGTTATTAAACCATGAAATAAAGTGCTGGCGTTCTGCCATCCCCGGTGCTGGGATTTCAACAGTAACAACCTGCGGCAACCTAATAATTCGAGAGTTCACGAGACTCGGAGATTCCGCGATAAAGATGACGGTATCATTGCCGTTCATGAAATTGGAATCGGAGATCCAGTCTTGAACGATGCTGACGCGGTGTCTGTCTGGCTGGGACAGACTCCGAATTTCGCCTTCCGGGAGCAACATGTCCGCCGCTTCTATCAAGATGATCAATTTTTCGGGTAGCAGTTTTTTGCCGTGTGCGTTTGTGCTTCGGGAAAGCAGGCAAAATTGGCGAAGGAGTTCAAGTGCTAACGTCGGACTACCGATAGCATCGTTCATGTACTGCGAGAAAGAGGCATCGGATGGCTCTGTAACGGCATCAAGGTATATCGGCGGTGTCCTTCGAGAGGCGGTCGATGCCTGTGTAGCCCTGGGTGTACCAGCACTCGTATTTATATCAAGATCTGGCTCAGTTGTGCCGCGCCATAGGTTGAACGCTTGTTTAACCTTTTCGCGTTCCGTTTCTTGTGCGAATCTTATGGGTCCATTGAGTTCATAAACTATCAGGATAAACCCGGGTATGTCCCAACTGCGGCTTAAAAAGGGGACAAGTGGAATATAATCCGTATCATCTTCTTCGCGTCTAAAGAAGAGGTCATGGATATTTCCGGACAGGACGAGACTACGAGACGTTCCTGAATTAATGAGCATTCCGGCTTCTGTCCGGAATGCGTAAGTCGGGCTTTTAACGGCTATGAGTGCTCGCCCCCTTCCAATTTAAATAGCACACCTACTTTGATAGCACTTTAGAGCGGCAGCTCAGAATCAGAATCCTCTGTCTTCTTAGCGGGTTCTGTCTCCGTTTTCGTGTCCGTCTGCTGTGCGCCGAAGATTAAGGCATCAAATTCGTCGGAGGCTGAAGTTGAGCGCGCTGCAGCGAGGAATTCCTCCTCTTCGCTCTTTGAGTCGGTGCCAGCCAATTCCTGTGCGACTTTAGAACGTCCTTTCGCTTTCTCCCGGATTTCTCGCATCCGTGACAATTCCGCGGAAGTCCCGTCCATGCTAATGCCGGAAAGCATATCGGCGATTTCTTCTTGCTCTCGCGCCGTGATTAGATCGGCGACTGCCTCAGACTGCTCGCTCTTAATCTTATCTAAATCGCGATGGAGGCTGGTAATCTGAATTTTATGCGAATCAATATCAGCCTGCGCATTTTCGATCTCGCCTTCGAGCTCATCAATGCGCCCCTCTTTCTCTTGTAGATTGGAATTGAACTCTTGGTAAGCGGTAACGCATCGCGTGTATTCGCCGTGCTGCTTGACTTCTTCTGCTGCCATCCCCTCTTTTTGCAAATCAGCAGCGGTCTGTTGTGCCTTAGCGATCGCTCCAGCTTTCAATTCTTCCAAATTTTCGATTTCGTCGGTAAGAGTCTTTAGTTGTGACCTCTTCTGTTCAACAAGTGCGATCAGCTGCCCAATGGCTTGCTTATAACGTTGGATGTTCCCTTTCTTATCGCTGATGATGTCTTCATAAGCCCCTCTAACGGCTTCAGGGTTTTCCATCATTCGATCCGCTGTTTCGTGTGCGCGGCCCGTCAGCGTATACCAGATAGCC
>VXXH01000245.1 GCA_009835515.1 Candidatus Poribacteria bacterium | reverse complement strand
ATACCAATGCATCAATCACAACCAATGCCGAACACTACTTATTTAGACGTTTTCGCATAGAAAATGTTTAATCTAAAACAACGAAAAACATAGGCGGTGTCTACATCCCTCGTCTAAAGACTGGGGGTTTTGACACCGAAGAATATGATAACGACTCGTGACTTGAAAGTTTTGAAAAACTAAAATGTGAGCGATAAGGCGATGCTCCTGATACTCCTTCGGCGAGAATTGCTTGCCAATCTTATGACATTTCGGTTCCTCGTTGCAATAGTTGTCACGCTGTTGCTGGTTGTTGCGAATACTGTTGTATTGATTGCCGATTATGAACGTCGTCTGATAAGTTACAATACGGCGGTCCAACAACACCGTGAGAAGGTGTCAAACGCGAAGGTCTATTGTGAGTTAGATGGAACACTATTTGTGGACCGACCTCCGAATCCACTGAGCATTTTCAATGCGGGTTTGGATCGACGGCTTGGCAACTCTATCACTGTCAGACATACGCTTGTCCCAACCCTTTGGGATACCCATTCACACAGCGCAGATAATCCGTTCCTCAACCTGTTTTCCAGTGTTGATTTGGTCTTAATCTTTCAGG
Source organism: Candidatus Poribacteria bacterium (assembly GCA_009835515.1). Taxonomy (GTDB): domain Bacteria; phylum Poribacteria; class WGA-4E; order WGA-4E; family WGA-3G; genus WGA-3G. Next base: position 4,403 of record VXXH01000245.1, on the reverse strand, counting down.
TAATTCTCAGTCTACTGGCACTGCTTTTCGCCCATGATGCCATCGCTGGAGAACGGGAAGGAGGTACGCTCCGCTTAACAATGACCAACCCTGTCAGCCGTCCGGTTATTCTGTTGGCAAAGTACATCAGTGCGATGGCTTGTCTGATTCTCCCCTTAGTTATGAGTTTACTCTTGGCACTGATCTTATTTTCTGCGCCGGGGTCAATTTCGCTGAGTGGTGATAGTTGGCTCCGGATTTGTGGCATTCTGTTAACCTCGATTATCTATCTGTCCGCTTTCTACCTGATAGGATTGTTAATTTCCGCGCTCACCCGCCGAACCGCGACCGCTTTGATGCTGTCAATGGTGATATGGAGCACCCTGGTCCTCATCTATCCAAGCCTCATCGTATTCTCGGTCAATCGGCTTTGGCAGACACCTTCTCAACTCGAAGCCGCCTATGGTGAAATTGAGCAGATATGGGAGGGATTTGAAAGAGAACGGACAAATTTCTTGAAGAACGATGAAGTTGAGGGAGAAAATACAAACTTCAATGTGAAAGGTTCAGGGAGTTCAGGCACGGGTTATAACTCTAACTCAGCAACACTCAGGTATTTTAGGGCAGAATTCCGCAATTGGACAAGCATGAACGAGGCATCAGAACCGCAGCTGGTTCATGTGAAAGCTTTCTTTCAATTTTTAGAACCGCTACGTATTGACACAGCAGACAAAACTGGACGGGTTCGTCAAAAGGCTTTGGACCAGGTCTACGTTCACAAAGCAAATTTCGCAAAAAACCTGATGAGGTTCTCACCAGTGACGATGTACGATCTTGCAACCGAAGCGTGGGCAGGCACAGGTTTTCATAGCATTGAGAATTTTATCATATCAGTCCAGCGGTACCGACAAACGGTTATCAATTATTTCCACGATAAGGCGGCTTTCTCTTCGCGGCATTGGTTCGCCAGTGACCAAGGAGCGGTGGATTGGAGTGATTTACCTCAATTTTCCTATCACAGGGCAGATGTAGCGACTGACATAAAACACGCTACCGGGGATATTGCCTGCCTGTTACTCATTAATGTCATACTCTTCATGATGACGGTTCTAATTTTTCTCCGGCAAGAAGTGTGAAATAATTTTCAGTAATCAGTTATCGGTTATCAGTTGCAAGAGGGTTGAGATAGTTCCGAACGACCCTTTACTGAAAACTGAAAGATTTTTCGCAGAAAACCGCTTTGAAAACTGATAACTCTCACTGCGAGGCAAACCGAGAACCTCAAAATGATTTGGCACATTATAAAACGTGAGCTTTATGACCATTTGAATAGCCTGCGATTTGCCTTCACAACAGTATTGCTCATCATACTGATGCTAATTAACGCGGTTGGGTATCTGGACGAGTACAAAACGGAATCGACGGCATATCAAAAAAAGGTCTCAGCATCTTTAGACAAGATACGCTCACAGACAGATAATCTCTATAATCTGCTTATAGCAGGCCCGGGTAATCTCTATAAGAAACCTTTTTCACTCTCCTTTTGCGCGAGCAGCGGTGAAGCCTTTATACCCGAATCCGCTCAAGGAGGCCGCGCCGGCTGGAGCATAGGTTTCAACGGTTTTTCAGCCAAAGGGTTATGGCGTATGAAATATCCGCAATCCAACCCAAACCTATGGGATATTATGCCAGACTATAGGAACGTTGATTGGGCGGATATAATCTCCATAGTGTTGAGTTTGATTGCGATCCTGTTTACTTTCGACACAATCTCCTCAGAGCAAGAACGCGGCACATTACGGCTGACCCTTTCCAACAGCATCTCACGTGGCACCGTATTGGTAAGCAAATTTCTTGCAGCATTGATAACGATCAGTATCCCTTTCCTGATTGCGGCGTTGATTAACCTTTTTCTACTTTATAGTTCAGGAAGTACTCCGTTGGGACCAAGCGAATGGGGTCGATTAGGAGTCATTGTTCTTATCGCTTTTGTTTATGTGTCAATCTTTCTCGCGCTGGGGCTGCTGATCTCTTCCCATGTGAGCCACTCGTCAACGAGTCTCACGATTCTCTTACTCATTTGGGTTGTTTGGATAGCTTTACTGCCTTCCACACTGGGCGCGCTCACCAGTGGCTTACAACCAACAATGACCAGCGACGAATTGAATGCACGTCGAGAGAATCTGCGCCAGAATCTTGACGAGCAATACGAAAACCGCTGGTCCAAAACAGCCTCACGGGATATCCCAGCAACAGAAGGAACGTTATTATGGTCAAAATACCTTACAGAAGACGCAAAACGCAATGAAGAATTGAATGAGGAACACCTGAATACTCAGATTGCCCAGATTCAACTTGCCAGATCCATAACGCGTATATCGCCTGCGTCAAGCGTCCGATATGCCATCGAATCCCTTGCTGGAACGGGTTTCACACGGCATGTACAATTCTTAGCGCATGTGCGCCGATACGCAAATGAATTTTGTACGTTTCTCATTGAAACCGATCGGATTGATCCAGAAAGCCCACACGCACTCGGGCCCAAGGAAGGCACTTCACAAAAGCCTGTCAGTTTTGAGTCAATCCCGAAATTTGAAGATCGCATTAGTTTTAGTGGTGCCTACACCGCTGCAGCTACGGATATTCTGTTACTATTACTGTTTTTTGTAGTGCTGTTCGCCGGTGCGTTTCTTTCATTCCTCCGTGTTGATGTTTAGAAGGTTCTCTAACCTCATCCACTTCAATAAGCGAAAATTCAAGAGATCTATAAAAAAACCTTGGTGTCTCCTATCAACTGTTAACCCGATTATCTCGGAAAAGAGATGTTAAACCAGTCTGTAAAGGGTGTCAAAGTCAACAAAGGATAGACAATGGAATTCGTGTAAGCAAAAGACGGTAGCCCTGTAATACTTGCGGACATAACTGCGTCAGTGGAGGCGATTGGAATGTTTGATATTACCTATTTAGGACGGCGATGTTTTCGTTTCATTAAACGCTATCCGCGCATATCAACAGCAGTAAGTTTACTGGCAGTTTTCTGTCTCGGCATTTGGGCAGGACGGGTCATTCAGTTTAGCAAAATAACTGACTATTTCCGCTCCTATACCGATCCCGAGATGAGCGATGTGACGAAATCAGTTATGGACGGAATTACGCATCAACAGATATTAGATAACGGTGTGCTAACGAACATTCTTGCCATATCACCAGATGCAGCGGATATTCGTCCATATCGTGCGTTGAGTGCGGGCATCGGTACAGAATCGTTGGTATCGCTTGCGCGGCGGCACAATGCACTCGCTGCGATAAATGGTGGTTTCTTTGAGATGGTGGGGACGCTCCGCGGAGAGTCTGTCGGTGCGCTGAAAATTGACGGTGAATGGGTGAGCGAACCGGAACAAGGTAGAGCCGTCATCGGATTTAGGACCGTTGATGGGAAAATTGAGACGTATATCGATAGGATTGCCTTACGGCAGGAACTGGTTTTGCCGAGTGGAGAGACGTTGCTAATTGATGGTATGAACCGGAACCGTGGTCGAAACGAATTGGTTATTTACCGTCCACAGTTCCATGCCGTAACATTGACAACACCCAATGGCGTGGAAGTTGTCGTCCGAAATGGGAAAGTAACCAGTATCCACGATAAACAGGGGAGTTCAGGCATTCCGGCAGACGGTTACATTCTTTCCGCAAGTGGTAAAAAACAGAGAGATTTATTGGTAGGTATTAAGCAGGGTGATGCTGTCGAGATTCGTGAGATGGTAATTCCAGAACGTGTTGGGGACAGCAATTTATGGGCAAGTTTCGCCCATATTATGGGTGGCGGTCCGTTGCTATTACGAGACGGTGTTGCCCCTTCCACACAAGCATACGAGCGTGAAGGGTTTGACCAAGCGTTTCACAGTTTTTGGCATCCGCGCACGGCAATCGGTAAAAAGGCAGATGGCACGCTCCTTTTTGTGACAATAACGGCAGCAGAGGCGGGTGTTCGACGCGGCGTTATGTTACCACGGCTCTCGGAATTGTTTTTGGAATGGGGCGCAACGGATGCCCTTAATCTTGACGGTGGCAATTCATCAATGCTGATAATTCGAGATGAGATTGTAAGTGTCAAGCAGAAAGATTCTACTAAACCCGAATCTAAGGATAGATTGAAATTAACTTCACGTGACAAACCACCCCGAGCAGGAGATCGACCCCAACGGGTTTCGCGTGGCAGACCGATCTCAGAAAAGGCGCGAGCAGATCGAAACATGAAGACAGCTCGCGGGAATCGCCGAATTCGTCCGATGCCACAACAACAGGGACGCGCAATTGCAGATGCGATCTTGATTTTTTCTAAGCCTTAGGTTATAATGTAAGAGATGTTTAGAATTTTGAGAAAAAATTGAGGCGACGAGACTACGCCTTTAGTAAGATAAGAT
>VXXH01000185.1 GCA_009835515.1 Candidatus Poribacteria bacterium | reverse complement strand
CTGTCTCCGCAACGGATCAGGATAACGACCCACTGACATACACGCTGGAAGGGGTAGATGCTGAAGCCTTTGGTATTGTCAGCACTTCAGGTCAGTTGCAGACCAAGGCAGCCTTGGACTATGAAACACAATTCATCTATGATGTGTCAGTCGTTGTCTCCGATGGAAACGGCGGCAATGACCGTATTGATGTGACGATCTATGTTACAGATGTGTTTGAAGCAACACCACTCCGCGAGCGGACACCTGCCGTGACGGCGGCAATCATGAGCGAATTGGAGTGGATAGACAATGTAGATGATGTAACCGAGTATGACCTTCTTTCGGTCAGGTTGATTAACATGTCAGGGCACTCTCTTACGACGCTGAAAAGCGGCGATTTTAGCGGGCTTGACTGGGTGAGACTGCTTTACATACCATCTAATTCGCTGGAGAGTTTGCCAGAAGATATATTCGACGGATTGATATTGTTAGAAACCATCAACCTAACATCCAACTCGCTGGAGAGTTTGCCAGAAGATATATTCGACGGATTGTCGAACTTGGAAAATCTCTACTTGGCATCCAATTCGCTGGAGAGTTTGCCAGGTGGTATATTCGACGGATTACCCTTGGAAGTCCTTGACCTGGGATCCAATTCGTTGACGAGTCTGCCAGATGGTCTGTTTTCTGGATTGTCGAATTTGGGGTTCCTCCGATTGCAACACAACGCGACTCATCCTATGCCTCTCACCGTATCACTCAAGAAGGTAGCAGAGGGGCAGTTCAAGGCGACTGTTCACTCCGGTGCTCCCGCCCCAATTGAGTTACCTGTCAGTGTAACCAACGGAAGCATCAGCGATGGGGCAACCAGCATCATAGTCCCCGCAGGTCAGGTGGAAAGCGATGTTACACTCACTGTAACCCGAACTGCCGGCACAACTGCACCTGTCTCCGTAAATATTGGGACGTTGCCGGTTAGACCCTTCAGCACGTTATGGGTGATGAGACCCTTCAGCAATAGTGGTTACAGGCTCGTCAAATCCGAGGACCTGCCGCTGGAAGTCATCCCTGCTATCGCGGGTGCTCCGAATGCGCCAGCACAAGTTCCAAAGGTAACCGCGTTTCTTCCGAACTACCCAAATCCGTTCAATCCTGAAACATGGATACCGTATCAGTTAGCAAAGCCTTCAGATGTTACGTTGACAATTTACAATATGAAAGGTAACATCGTTCGGCAACTGGCGTTGGGACATAAACCCGCGGGACTTTACCAGAGCCGTACCCGTGCTGCCTATTGGGATGGCAGAAATGGACTTGGTGAAAAGGTCGCAACAGGCGTCTATTTCTGCACCTTCAAAGCAGGCGATTTCACGGCGACACGGAAAATGCTGATTCTCAAGTAGCATCTTTTGGTAAATAGAAAAGATTTAGCAGGGCAGAATGGCTGTGCGTAATATACCGGAGCCATTCTGCCCTCTATTTATCTTCAGGAAGGAAAAAAGCTCTAACTGCGTCTCCTGATGACTGAAACTGAATGCCTCCAAAATAGAAGTTGCTTACCGTTCCGTTTTAAGGTATCCTATCATCACATTTTGCTGATCTTGTTAAGGAGTTCCACAGTTTGCGCGATTACGCTGAAATCACCGAACGTCTAAAAAATTTGGAAGTGCCAATAGAACGCATCGGTACGGCTCACAATTATCCGATACATCAGATTCGTTTAGCATCGTCCGTACCTAAACCACAACAGGTGCTCATCACTGGTGGTATGCACGGCGATGAACCCGCAGGCGTTGAGGCGGCCTTACAGTTCCTCGAACGCGACAATACCGAACTCCTGAAAACGTTTTCGTTTCTGGTGATCCCGTGTATCAATCCGTACGGTTATGTTCACAATACGCGTGAAACCCGTGATGACGTAGACATCAACCGATCTTTTGAAACAGATGATATTGCCGAGGTCGCTATCATCAAAAAGGTACTCGGTCAAACCCAATTCGCGTTCGCTATAGATTTCCATGAAGACTACGATGCAACCGGATTTTACCTCTATGAGGGCAAGCGGGACGAGCAGTACATCGGACCCAAACTTGCCACTGCTGCCAAAGCAATCGGCCCAATAGACCCAGAAGACCCGGGCGAGGACGCACCGGATCTTGCCGAAGGCATCTACAAAGTCGCAACCTCATGGGGAACGCAAGGCTTAACACCTTACCTGTTGCATTTTCATAGTGAACATGTTATCATTTCTGAAACGCCGACAGTCTGGCATCTTGAACAACGCGTCGCACTCCATCTAACGATACTGGATACCGCGCTGAACATCATATCAGGAAAGGACGTGTAAATGGAAGATCAACAAGTACTATCAAATGTCAATACCGCTTCTCAACCCTCTGAACTGAAAATCACCGACATGCGTATCGTTCGGACGCAAACGGGCGGTCCCATCTTGAAACTCGACACAAACCAAGGCATTCACGGTCTCGGTGAAGTTCGCGATGGTGCAAGTCCAACGTACGCACTCATGCTCAAAAACCGTATTATCGGCGAGAATCCGTGTAACGTTGATAAAATCTTTCGACAGATTAAACAGTTCGGGCACCACGCACGTCAAGGTGGCGGTGTCTGCGGGATTGAAATGGCACTGATGGATCTCGCCGGTAAGGCTTACGGTGTGCCGTGCTATCAACTCGCTGGCGGCAAATTCCGAGACAAAATCCGATGTTATAGCGATACCCCCTCACTCAGAGATCCTGAAGAGATGGGCAAGATACTCCAAGAGCGCATGGACAGAGGATTTACCTTCCTAAAGATGGACATCGGTGTTGGCTTGCTGCGCGGAGTCCCCGGCACACTCTCTGCCCCTCACGGAAATTTAGACACACATAATCTGATGCACCCATTTACTGGCATCCGCCTGACCGAAGCAGGCATCGCTACGCTCTGTGAGTATGTAGAGACAGTTCGAGACATTATCGGCTATGAAATACCGCTTGCAGTCGATCATTTTGGACATATCGGTATTGAGGACTGCATCCGTCTTGCGAGGGCATTGGAGAAATATAACCTTGCGTGGTTGGAAGATATGGTGCCGTGGCAATACACCGACCAATATGTCCGTCTCTCCAATTCGTGTGCTACACCCATCTGCACAGGCGAGGACATCTACTGCAAAGAGGATTTCATGCCGCTGTTTGAGAGTCGAGGCATCGCCATAGCGCACCCGGATATCGCGACATCGGGTGGGATTTTAGAGACAAAGAAAATTGGCGATCTGGCGGAGGATTACGGTATTGCGATGGCACTCCACATGGCGGGAACACCCATCGCTGCAATGGCGAGCGTCCACTGCGCCGCAGCGACATCCAACTTTATGGTATTGGAAAACCACTCTGTCGATAACCCGTGGTGGGATGAAATGGTGACAGGCTTACCGAACCCGATTATCCAAGACGGTTACATCAATGTCCCAGAAACCCCCGGCTTAGGCATTGATCTCAACGAAGAGGTCATCCGAGAACACCTCCATCGCGACGAAACAGCATACTTCGCACCCACAACAGAATGGGATTCCGAGCGTTCGCATGATAGACTGTGGAGTTAGAAATAGGACTTACGCATTTCTTCTTAAAGTCCCCCTGATAAGGGGGATTTAGGGGGTTAAAAATATAGAAGATGCCGCTCTTTTGTGTCCAAATGTCCGATATTTTCTCGGTTTGCGTAAGTCCTGAGAAATCTACGAGGGCGTATCCACGTATCCGCCCCGATTTGAAATGTTATTGCCCAAACGCATTTGCCACAATCACCAAATCCTGAATATTCACGACTTCATCACCGTTAAGATCTGGTTCCGCTTCACCAAACGCATTCGCGACTATCACTAAGTCTTGGATATTCACAACACCATCATCGTTGACATCAGCAGATGGTCTGGTTTCCTGTTTCAGGTAGATTTCACCATCTAAGTCGGGAACAATGTGCAGCGTGTTTCGCAAACTGCTTTCTATACCCGCTACTTGTTCAGGTAGGCGAATTTCTTGTGCTTTGCCGCTGCGGTTATAAACTGCCCATCCATTGGTGAATTCCCGGATGAACAAACCCTCTCGATTTTCGTAAAGTTGTGCTTTCTCACCGATCGGTTGACCGAGATCAGCATCCCAAAAATCATACCAGTAGTGTGCATGTTGTATGCCACCATTGTAAAGCACATAGCCATCTGAGTGGGTAAGACTCATTGCCGTAAAGACTCGCATCCACTGAAGATTTCTGGGGCTGTCCGGGGGTTCTGTCGGTATGCCCCACCCTTCCAAACAATTGACACGCGGCTCCCGAAGATTCTCATCTGCCCAAAGCAGCGTGCTTTCTATCTCAGCGAGACCATCGTGTGTATAGCCTGCCTCATGGTCTCGACCCGTTTCCATAAAAGTGCCGTTAATTGCCCAGCCGGTGCGCGGAATTTTACGCCGGTTTGTGTTGACGATTATTAGGAAATCATCGCTAACACCTGCTCGGATACGCTGAAGAATAGTGTCTCTTGCACGCTGTTCAGCTTCATTTCCTCGATAGCCATCAACCTTTTGACCAGTGCCAAGCACCAGGTTATCCTCATCCCACCAATCTAAGAAAATGCCATCGTATAATCCACACTGTGCAACTGTGAGTACTTGTTGAACAATTATATCTTGCTGCGCCGGATGAGTGAAGTCAAGGAGAAAATGTCCCGGCCATGCCTCTACGCGATTGCCTGTCTCGTCTCTGATCCAGGAAAAATCGTCGTTATACACAGCTTTGTTAAAAGGTGAGTCAGGGGATGCATCTCTCATTCCAATCTCAAGAATAAAAACCAGGTTCGGATTCATTTCAAGCAATGCATCACGGTATTTTCTTCTCTCACTAATATCACCAACCAATTGAATACCGTCGCTTGTTCTTTGAAAACGTAACCCAAACTCGGGGCTCCAAACTAAATCGTGGTACTTTAATCGGTCTCCATACGATAAGGAGGGTCTGTTTAATATATCCTCC
>VXXH01000521.1 GCA_009835515.1 Candidatus Poribacteria bacterium | reverse complement strand
GTGTTTTTGCTTGGGGTGTTTTTGCTTGGGTATTTCTGCGTATTGCTTGGGTGTTTCTGCGGATTTCTTGTCGCTCGCGACCTCTTACGCCCCATGTTTCTGAAGCCGTTCCCAAAGTTCATCCACCTGCCTATGGAGATCTTCAAGCGTCCCCTCATTCTCTATCACAATATCCGCATACTTGACTTTCTCCGAGACCGGCATCTGTGCATCAATCCGCGCTTGGACCTCAGTTTCGGTGAGCGGTCTCCCTTGTGTGGTACTTCGTTCCAATGTGCGTCGCAGCTGCGTCGCCGGTGATGCCGTGACAACGACAATCAGATCGACCGTATCATAAGCACCCGCTTCGATGAGAAGTGGCGCGTCAAGCAGCACAATGCACGTCGGATCTTCCTCAACGCGTTGACGTGCCTGTGTGCGTGAACGTTGGATAATCAGTGGATGTAAGATGCTGTTCAATCGTTCGCGTGCGGATTTATCCTTAAAAACGATTGCTCCCAGTTTCTTCCGACTCACATCCCCTGATGCATCAAGGATATCCTGTCCAAAGGCATCGGTCAGTTCGTCAATAACCGGACTGCCCGATTTGAGAAGTTGGTGTCCGATTTCATCGGCATTGATCAGAATCGCGCCCTTTTCTGAGAGCAGCTCCGAGACAGTCGTCTTTCCGCATGCAATCCCGCCTGTAATCCCGACGATGATGCCGCGTGCGCGGTCTGTTGTTGCTGTTTCCATATTATGGAGTGTATAGCATACATCGAAATTTGTCAATGGTGAATGGCTGTCAGTTATCAGTTGTCGGTTGTCAGTAGGAGGAGGTGTCTTTTCTGGCTGCTGATAACTGACTACTGACGATCCTTCCTTACTTTTGATTGACAGTGATGACTGCTCCTGCTATGATGTTAACCTACTACGTCTATTTTTATTTAGGGAGCGCAAGATTTCTTATGGGAAGATTAGAAGGCAAAGTCGCAATCGTAACGGGTGCTGGTAGAGGGCATGCTGAGGCAGTCGCACGAAGATTCGCAAAAGAAGGCGCAGCGGTTTCTATTTGTGATGTTATCCCAGTGCAGGAATTGGAGACAAAAGTCGGTTCAGAGATTAGAGCCGCCGGTAGAGATGTCCTTTGTTTTGAGACCGATGTCTCACGAGAAGTGCCCGTCAATGAGATGGTCGCTGCCACCATCGAAAAATTCGGCACTATTGATATACTCGCCAACGTCGTCGGCATCGCTGGACCGACGAAAGATGTCTGGGATATGAGTCTGGAAGAATGGCGGCGCACACTTGAGGTCAATCTCGATTCACTTTTCATCTGTTCTAAAGCCGTTCTGCCGGAAATGATCCGTAAGAAATACGGGAAAATCATCAACTTCAGTTCCGGGACAGGCAAACAGCCACTTTCGCACAGGGCACCTTATGCGACCTCAAAGATGGGAGTCATCGGCTTCACACGCACACTCGCCGCCGATGTCGGACGTTACAATATCACCGTCAACGCCATCTGTCCCGGTTGGCATACGGAGAGAAGTCTTGAACTCGCAAGGGGCAGAGCGGAATACATGAACAAACCCTTTGATGAAGATGCATTGCGCGAGCGTTACGAACAGACAAACCCCAAGAGCGTTATTGCCGGTAGATGGTGTGCGGATGAAGGCTATAGCGATAAGGGATCGGTGTCTGAAGATGCCGCAGCATTGGCAGTCTTCCTCGCCTCAGATGATTCCGCCAACATGACTGGGCAGGACATCAACACCGGTGGCACGGTGATGTGGTAGTGAGAGGAGAACGCATGAACCGCCAACACACCAACAGTGAAGATACTATCACCACCCTATTCGTCGAAATCCTGATGCCAATGAGCGCGACATGGAACATCTACGAACAGACAACAAAACCACTCGTCGAAAATCAGAGAAAACCGGATGTCATCATCCGTACAGTTGAACGATATCCAATAGCAGTCGAGGTGAAAATCGACAACAAACGCGGTCCCAATGAAACCGGTGAAAAGCAAGCACGCGAATATTACTTAGGCAAAACCCTCCGGACGACAGGTGAAACAATTGCCAGTGCAATAGCGATCCGCCTTCCATACAGATTTCGCAACATGCCACGCGACGAAATCCGCGAGAATTTAGAAGCGTCAAAAGACTTCGCGTATGCCCTCCTCAATGTTGAGGAACCACACAGATTTCCGAAAACAGGCTGGCTCTACGGCAGCATCGCCGACATTGCAACCGCTATCCGCATTGGTGCAACCCCTATTACCAAGATTGAGAGAGCTGCCGAAGTGCTGGAACAAGGTATCCATAATGCTGCTGTCATCGTCAATAGCGCAATTCAACACCGACCACATATCGGTAAGAGAGTTGGGGAACTCCTTGTCCAAGAACCTGGGGAACAGACGACGCAGATGGCAATGCTGATTATCAGCAACGCCTTGGTATTCCAAAGCTCCCTTGCGCGCAAGCCAGATTTGGAAGCCGTCCCATCCCTCAGTGAACTCGCCGCTGATTACGGGCAACTCGATTCAGACGAAGTCCTCCGCGCCTGGCGAGAAATCCAAAAGGTTAACTATGCCCCGATTTTCAATGTCGCCTACAATCTCGTCGAAACACTCGCTGCCGATGATAAACTCGTCGGTGAGATTTTGAGTGTACTACGCGATACCGCCCGCGAATTGGAGAGAATGGGACTTGCCCAAGAACACGAACTCGCTGGAATCGTGTTCCAGAAACTCATTGACAATCGGAAAATTCTCAAGGCAAATTATACCCGTCCCGAATCCTCAGCACTGCTCTGTGCGCTTGCCTTACCAGAACTCAAGAGCGATCCAAAAAAACTGAAAATCGCAGATTTCGCCTGCGGTACGGGTTCACTCCTCAACGGTGTCTATCAACGCCTGCTGATGCTCTACGAGCAGACGGGAGGTAAAGGCGAAGCCATCCATCAGTACATGATGGAAAAAAATCTCGTCGGGTGTGACATTCTGCCGAACGCTGCACATTTGACCGCTTCTATCATTGCCAGTACCTATCCTGATGTCCGCATCGGTGGCACGCGCATCCACACGATGCCTTACGGCACCCCGCGTGCAGATGGACTTTACGCCATCGGTGCCCTCAACCTGCTCAGTGACCCATCAGGGACGCTCCCATTGACATTAGATACAACAGAAACCGCTACTGGACAAGGGACTGAAACGACTGACCTTAGGGATGCATTCAGACATAGCGAATTTGACATCGTTATCCAAAATCCACCCTACACACGAAGTGGTGCGGATAGCAACTCTAACCTGCCTAAGAGCATTTTCGCTGATAAGAAAGAGGCACCTGAAATGCAAGCAGCGCGCCGGGCACAGGGACGGCGGTTCGGAGGCAACAATCCTGGAGCGGGTCCCGATTTTGTCGATTTGGCAGACAGAATGCTAAAGCGAAACGGTAGAATGGCATTTGTGCTACCTGTCACAGCGATTATGGGAAGTAGTTGGCAAAACGTCCGAAAATTGTGGGCGGAGGAGTATCACGATGTTCTTGTCATCACGATTGCTGATGCTCTCACTCAGAATTGTGCATTCTCAGCGGATACCAACATGGCTGAGTGTCTCGTTATTGCAACGAAGGGAAAATCAAAGAACACTGGGCGTGCGACTTTTGTATGCCTTCAACGTTCTCCTGATGGTGAACTGGAAGCTCAAGAAATCGCAAAAGTTATTTTTGGGGGCAACGATGTTCGCCAACTTGAAGATGGCATTAACAGAGGCAATCCTATTCATGTTGGGGATGATGTTATCGGGTTTGTCATTTCTGCACCCTTGACCTCCGGGGCAGTAGGATGGCCTATATCCCGCGTTAGAAACATAACGACGATTCAATCGGCATACCAACTCACCAATGGACGGTTGCAACTGCCTCGACAGAAAGCCGTTATTGACTTACCAATCTGTCCTCTCTCAGATATTGCTCAATTTGGAGCGGATCATCGCGATATCCATGATCCGGGAAAGCGCGGCGCGTTTGACATTGAAGACGGATGGCCTGATACCGCTGAATATCCGTGCTTGTGGCATCTCAATAGCAATGTGCAGCGGTCAATGGTTGTATTGCCCGATGCTCACGCGTTCATTCGTCCGCATGCGGAAGTGAAGGCACGGGAGATACTCAAACGCAATAGTCGGGTCCATTTCAATATAGATTTGAGATTCAATTCATATTCCTTGTTAGTGGCTTTTACAGAGCAGGAGGCTATCGGTGTTGATTCAATGCCAAACATCGTTTTTAAAGAGAAACGGATTTATGATTACGTTTGGGCCTTATGGAGCAATTCTACATTAGGTCTATTATGCTATTGGTTAATTTGTGGGAAGCAGCAAGCAGGTCGAGGGAGAAGTTCAAAAGCGGCCTTGGACTCAATGTCCACCCTGAACGTCCGTCAATTTTCCGATGAGGCACTCACGAATGCTGAACGGATTTTCAATGAACTGAAGGATCAAAAGATGCTACCGTTCAATCAGATGGACGAGGACCCAGTGCGTCATGAATTGGATCGGCGGTTGTTATCGGAAGTGTTAGGCATCACGGAGGTGGAGCGTCCTGATGTCCATGAAGGACTTGCGCTGCTTCGGAAGATGTTGTGCCAAGAACCGAGCATTCATGGTGGGAAGAAGTCAAAGGTTAAATTAGATGCCACTTAGCCTTGTAAAAGATTGGGTTTCTCGTTAGGACTATGTTATACTAAAATTGTAAAATCAATAGTAGAGATTAATCGCTTTGTGTTCTGCCAAACGAGAAAATTTGCTTGGTATTGTAATGTAATACCGTTTCTAATCGAATACACTTCAATGGAAAACCTGTAGCATAGGCTGTTAGCCTGTGTGCCACCGTGGACCCAGTTTTCCAAAAAGTTAACAACGCGATATTTACTTTCAGAAATGGTATAAGTAACCTAACGTAGGAATTCATGCAATCTGTAGTGCATACGCTTATTTAGACCACAATTTCGCAAAGTTAAGAGAAGGTTT
>VXXH01000605.1 GCA_009835515.1 Candidatus Poribacteria bacterium | reverse complement strand
CTAAAAAGCAAGTCTTTAAAAGAAATCTTGACAATTAAACCTGCAACGGATACCATAATACGAATTCCATCAAACAGACAAATCAATCATAACCGATAGCGAGCGTGCCTTTGAACAGAGAACAATTCCAGCGGATTGCTAAGATCGGCTTACCAACGCTACTCGCAGTCATCATAACCTATTTCCTCTTAAAAGAGATTGACATTCAACAGATACCGCAAACCCTGCGTCGATTGTCAATAAAGGCACTCTTAATCGGATTCACATGCTACTGCTTGTTAGTGCTGGCGAAAGCCTCACGGTTCCGAGCATTGCTGAATCTGGATAGCAGTCTACATCAGCTCTTTCCAATTTTAGCGTTGCATACCTTTTGGGGCAATATCCTCCCGATGCGGACAGGGGATGTCTCTTATGTCTATCTGATGCAACGTCGGCAGAAAGTGGAAGCAACACAAGGGATTGCCTCGCTGCTGGTAGCAAGTCTGATTGATTTGATATTGTTAATGGGTTTGGTGATTGCAACTGGATGGCTCCTGCGTGCTGAACTTCGCGACACATTCTCTGGTACTGTCCTGTATTTCATACCACTTCTCATAGGAAGCGGTTTAATTTTGGTCGTTATTTTCGTCTCCGTCGCGCCAAACGTCTGTATGGAACTCGCTGACCGATGCGCGAGACCGCTATTACGCCTTGAAAAGCGAGCGGTTTCATGGGTTGTCGATAAGGGGTTGCGGGTGCTGGCGGAACTCACGGCGTTCCGATCGAATCGACGGTTTTTGGAGGTATGGGCATATTCTTTGATGTGCCTTGTAATCCGATTCGGATTTCAGTGTTACCTCGTTGTTGAAATGGGGGTTGATGTGCCAATAACGCAGGTGTTGTTTGCACTCGCATTTACCAATGTCTTTAATCTGTTGCCTATCCAAACGATTGGCAACTTCGGGACGACAGAGTTTCCGTTCGTCTGGCTGCTATCACATTTCGGGACATCTATAGAAGTAGCGACTGTCACAGGGTTTAGCCTGCACATCCTGATTCTACTGTACTGTGTACCTTTAGGTCTGTACGGATATTTCAAAAAACCGAAGGAGTCATTAGAAATATGAGAATTATTGATCCGCATGTTCATGTTTGGAAAAACGATCCGCAGTTTCCGTGGGCACCGGAGACAACAAATCCGCCCACCGAGGACGCTACCGCAGAGATGCTTTTGGAACTCATGGCAGCAAACGATGTTGAAAAAACCGTCCTCGTTCAAGTCATCCATTACCGATGGGATAATAGTTACGCCGCGGACGTTATGAAAAGGTATCCCGATAAATTCATGGGTGTGTGTCGGATCAACCCGGAAGACCCGGAGGCACCGGAACATCTCAGTCGCTGGACAGAAGAGTACGGTTTCCATGGCGTGCGGCTGAGTCCTTCTGTCGGCTCCGCCGGTGATTGGTTTACGGGCCCGTTAATGCCACCTATCTTCAGCCGTGCTGAAGCCCTTGGTGTGCCGATGCTTATGCTCACTGGAGCCGAGCGATTGGTCGATCTTGTGCCGCTTTTGGAACAGCACCCGGATCTTGATGTCGTGGTAGACCACATGGCAAGCTGCTCGCCTGATGCCCCTGAAAAACTTGAATTACTGCTCAATCTTGCAAGATTTCCTCGCGTCTATGTCAAGATAAGCCATACGTGGTCAATCTCGAAAACAGGGTACCCGTGGGCGGACACGTTTGAGCAGGTTAAGGAAGTATATCGCGCCTTTGGCGGTTCGCGACTCATGTGGGGTACTGATTGGCCCGTCTGTCTCAGCCGTGCCAGTTATGCAGAAACCTTAGCGGTTGTCCGAGATGAGATGGATTTCTTTACACCAGAAGACCGGGAATGGGTGTTAGGCAAAACGGCACTACGTCTCTGGAAATTTTAAGCATGAAATTACGCATGCCTTAAGTGCTTCAAACTGTTCCAACGCCTCGTAGGAGGGGTTGGAACCCACCCCGATTTGGGACGACTCTTAACTGACAACTGGTAACTGAAAACTGAAAACCCTTTCATTTTACTTTTGACAAATTTTCTCGCGTGTGTTAATATAATCAAAACTTACGCAAATTTAGCACGCGATGGTAAATTTTGTAGTTTTAAACCCCCTAAATCCCCCTTATCAGGGGGACTTTAAGAGGAAATGCGTAAGTCCTAATCAAGTGAACAATTGATCGAGTGTGATAGAAGGACTCACCGAATCATTTTACTCAGGATAAGGAGAATACAGATGAAAACTTATCGTGCTGCTGTTATTGGTTGTAGCCGGATGGGTGCATTTATTGATAACGAAGTCCCCGACTATGAAGCGATTAAGTTACCTTATTCCCACGCTGCAGGCTTTTTTGCCGAAGAACGAACCGACCTTATCGCATGCGCTGATCTGCGTCCAGAAGTCATGGAACATTTCGGCAACCGCTATAACGTACCAAAAGCGAATCAATACACCGATTATCGTGAGATGCTTGAAAAAGAACAGCCTGATATCGTCAGCGTTGCCACACAACCGGAGCATCGCGCAGAAATTGTTGTTTACGCAGCGAAGCACGGTGTGAAAGCCATTTACGCGGAAAAGGCGATGGCGGCTTCTATGGACGAAGCGGCAGCAATGGTGTCTGCGGTAGAAGAAAACAATGTTGCCTTTAACCTTGGCACAAATCGCCGGTGGCATACAGGGTTCGACAAGATGAAAGAGATTATTGATAGCGGTGAAATCGGTAAACTCCGAACCTTGATCATTTATTCAAACGCTACACTTTTCAACTCAGCCAGCCATCATCTTGACCTAATTTTACGTCTGAATAGCGATGCGCCTGCGAGTTGGGTCACAGGTTATCTCCCGCAAGGCGATTCCGTTTTTGATGGAGATGTGTTGCAAGTGGATCCGACTGGTGGCGGCACAATCCAGTTTGAAAACGGTGTAACAGCACATGCATTGCTAACGCCACGGGGTAGTGAATGGGAAGCGATTTGCGATGGCGGAACCGTTACATGTTGGAACAACGGTTGGCAGTGGCATCTCCGTAAACGACAAGATATCCCCGGGTGGCGGACGTGTCAGGTCCCTGAAACCTTTCCTGAATTTGAACGGACCAGTAGCACAGCAAACTTGGTTAAAGACCTTGTTCACTCGTTAGATACAGGGGAACCGACCCGCGGCGGTGTTCGGTGCGCATACGCCAGCACTGAACTGATTTTTGGTATCATTGAATCACATCTACACAACGGCGCGCGTATTGAACTACCGTTGAAGGATTCAAAAGTCCGTTTACAAAGGAATCCAACTGCAAGACAACCACGAGTCGAGTAACCATAGCAAGTCTGGAAGCATACGCCTTATACATGCCTATCCAAGGGGATTTTCGTCTGATTCTCTCAGATCGATACAGAATATGGGAAGTTCACGGTTAGGAATACTTGCCGACTTCCTTGTGCTGATCAGCAAGCCGCCCGCTGAGCGATAGAATCGTTCAGCGTTCGGATCCCCTTGAATAACCATTTTATTATATCCGAGGTGCCGTGCTTCTTCTTGGGCGTGCGTTATTAACTTTCGACCGTAGCCTTTTCCATTGAACCCTCTCCAGTCTAAAGACTGGAGATTCCTTTTGTTCCTCGTGGGAACATTCTCCGCTCAAGCGGAGCAACATCGGCCTTCTAAACGAATGCCGACGGGCGATGCCATAGTCGCCACTACGGGGACACCTAAGCATCCCAGATACTTTTGTCTTATGTTTATCGCACCTACACCATCGCGATGGTATTCAAAACCGCATTTGCAGGTATATTCGCGAGTGGTGGGTTTCTTCCTGTTTCCGCATTTCGGGCAAGTTTGTGAAGTATAAGCCTCATCAATCACTTCAACTTTGATACCTAAAGCTTTCGCTTTATATGAAATCAGTTGCGTGACTTTACCAAATGCCCATTGATGTAACTTTTGATTGGAACGCTTGCCGTAATCTATATGCTCGCGTATAACCGTCAAATCGCCAATCACAATGGTAGCAATATCGCGATCTTCACACATCTTCACAAACTGAGCGGTATGCTTGTGTAAACCATCAAGTATCTGATTGTCGATTTGCCTGATACGTTTCCATTTGTGTCGGACAAGATACCACCAGCGTTGTGAATGGCGTTTACACCTATCAATCTTCTTGCCATAAGATGCGATCACCTTGTTTCTCAACCGGTATAGACTGCGTATATACCGCCCATTGAAAATCGTAGTGGCAACACCATCATGACTGACCAGAGAATGTATCTCACCAATATCAACGCCTACAACACCTTCAGACTCTGACTTCAGTGGTTTTTCTACGCCATACACAAAATGCAGAGTATACTGACCCTTGTTATAGACCAACTCCACAATGGCAATATGCGCTATAGCATACTTCAAATCAAAGTTTTTTGGCAGTCTCACTTTTAAGGGAGCACCCTGTCTGCCGTTAGACAAGACAAGCATATTGCCTTTAAAGTAAATCGCAGATTTCTTCCAAGTGGTTGTTTGAAATCTTTTATCTCTATAGGGCGGTTTCGCTTTCTTATCACCATTCTTACGCTTTTCACGAAAGCCTTTACGATTCTTGAAATAGCGTCTCCGCACTTCTTGAATACTCTGTGAATGTAGAGGTTGCGATTTAGACAACTGTTTATCCATCCCCAACTCACAAGGCACATCAAGTGCGCCACCCGTGCGGTAACCATGTGCATAGTCCCACATCTCCTTCAATACCAAACACTCACGCCAGACAGACGCAGTGGCGGCATTAAGAGTGTCCAACTGCTGAGTATACTGCAATTTTAACTTTCGGGTACGCACAGTTAACTCCTTTGGCATGACTTCCGGTTTCAGTCGGTGGGAGGTAGAGACCCGCCTTGCGACGGGCTGGAACTCTCTACCGGTTTCCATGCAAGATATAGCATATCACAGAAACAAAATCTGTCAAGACAAATTGACTTGACAGATTTTGAGTAAATGAGATATACTCATACA
>VXXH01000054.1 GCA_009835515.1 Candidatus Poribacteria bacterium | reverse complement strand
ATCTGGTTCTCATCTTACGCCAAAAATGTTGCTTTACTGAGGCAACCCGTCTACGAAAGACAAAAGCACCATATTCAGAATGCAATTTATCAACTCGAATTGGAAGAATCGACGTTAACCAGTGTCCAAAGGATTCGACAAATTGCAACTGAACTTAAAATGGTTGAACCGACCGATGCCTCACAGGTAGTGTGGGACAAATAGTTTTGTTTTTTCGCCTTTTTGAAAGGCATTTGGATTCATCTTAATTTTATAGGTCAAACATGAAAAACAATTTGCATTTATCCGTCCGCCGCCTCGTTTTCATACTTATAGTGCTACAAGTTGGATTCCTGTTGCTGGTTGGTAAACTGTTTAAAGTGCAGATCTCCAGCAATACGGAACATGAAAAGACAGCTGAGCGCACTTGGCACTCTCCGCGTACAGCCACAATAAAGCGAGGCAAAATTTTGGATAGGCATGGCAATATTTTAGCTTTGAGTCGTCACAGTCTCTCTGTTTATGCCGATCCGAAGTATATAAAGACTGATCCGATAAAAGTTGCTGAAAGGTTATCACCCGTTCTGGGGGTTGCGGAGTCTGAATTGATCACACAACTCCGTCGCAAGGATAAACGGTTCGTGTGGCTGAAAAAGGATCTGGATTACGAATTGCTTGATGAGATCCGTTCTATCGAGCGCGACATCCGTGGTATAAAGCACAGAGTCGAACAAAAACGCAACTATCCGAAGGGGACACTTGCCTCTCAAGTCATCGGGCATATAAACGATCAGAACATGGGTGAGGGCATTGAGTATCACTACAACAATTATCTGTTGAGTGCAAAGGAACGCGAAGCCGCACAGCGGGCAGCCGATGCCCGCAACAAACCGATTAAGCTGCTAACTCATGGCAAGTCCACCGATGATTATGGGTATAGCATTGTTTTGACACTTGACGAATACATCCAAGATGTTGCTGAAAAAGAATTGGCAGCAGCTTGCAAACAGTGGAACGCGCCCCGGGGAACAGTGATTGTCATGGCATCGCAAACGGCCGAAATATTAGCACTCGCCAGTTACCCCACTTACAATTTGAACATGTATGCCGACAGTAGTGAGGAAGCAAAACGGAATTTCGGCGTTTGGTTCGCGTATGAACCCGGTTCTATTTTTAAAATTATCGCGTCTTCCGCTGTACTCAACGAAGGTATCATGACACCTGAATCGACGGTTTTCTGCGAGAATGGTCGCTATCGACTCTCAAATGGCAGGATTATCCGTGATGTTTCAGCAAAAGGGGTTCTAACACTGAAGCAGGTGATTCAGAAATCCAGCAATATCGGCATGATTAAGATTGTGATGCGGCTCAGACCTGAGAACTTTGTCAATTATATTGAGACGTACGGTTTTGGTAAACCGACAGGTGTGGACCTGCCCTATGAACACAGTGGTCGCCTTGATGCAGCCAAAGATTGGGATACTCACTCTCTCGGTGCTGTGCCTTTTGGTCAAGGGATTACGGTAACACCGCTGCAGATGGTAAGCGCGTTAAATGTCATTGCCAATGAAGGAAAACTCATCCGCCCGCATATCACGCGAGAAATTCGAGACAGTAACGGGAGAGTAAGAAAAAAGCTCTATCCGCTCGAGGTTCGACAAGTCCTGCACCCGCAAGTGGCGAAACAGATGACGGAGATACTTGTTGGCGTTGTTGAGGGGGGTAGTGGTCGTCGGGCGCGCGTTGAAGGGTATCGTGTAGCAGGAAAAACAGGAACCGCCCAAAAAGCAGAACCTGATGGTAAAGGTTATGCCGGAAAAGAGATTATGTCGTTTATGGGGTTCCTCCCGGCGGAAAATCCGATGGTGTCAATAATCGTTATGCTTGATGAACCGACAGGGGCCCGCTTCAGCGGGCAAATCGCTGGGCCACTATTTCAGAAAGTTGCCGCCCAAACGATGCAGTACTTGAAACAGACCGAGTTTTTCGGACCCCCGCTGCAAAAAACTCCAGAACTTGCACCTGTTGCCACAGAACAAACGCAGGCACAACGCCTTACTGTGAAAGGAGAGGGGTTGTGAAGCTGCGTGAGCTGGTTCGCGGACTAAACCCCACTGCGAGTACCGGGTCGCTTGATATTGATATTACGGGTATCGTCAGCGATAATCGGGAAGTCGAACAGGGCAATGTTTTTGTCTGCTACCAAGGCCTTAGTGTGGACAGCCACATTTTTGTTCCAGATGCCCTGCAAAAAGGCGCAACAGCCATCATTGGCGAAAAACCAGTGACGGCGTTAGGAATACCAACAATACCTGTCCCCTATGTGCAGGTACCTAATGGACGGCGCGCGCTGTCTTTGCTCGCCGCCAATTGGCACGGAAATCCTGCAAAACACCTCAAACTTATCGGTATCACAGGGACCAACGGTAAAACATCAACAGCACATCTCATACATACGATCCTTAAGTCAAGTGGACGAAAAACCGGACTGATTGGGACGGTCGGACACCAGTACACCAACGCTCAAGGCGAAGAAAAAATACTTCCTGCTTCGCTTACAACTCCCGATGCTTTCGCGCTCCATGCCCTCTTCAAACAATTTATTCAGGACGGCGTAGAATACGTTACGATGGAAACTTCCTCCCAAGGGTTAGCGCTACAACGACTCGCAGGGCTGGTCTTTGATACTGCCGTCTTTACCAATTTGACCCAGGACCATCTTGATTATCATCAGACGATGGAGGCATACTTGAAGGCGAAACTTATGCTATTTGAACAACTCAGTGAAAAAGGAGTTGCGGTTTTGAATAGCGACTCGCCTGTGTCGGAACGCATTGCGGAAACCTGCCCGGATTCACTACTTTTGATGTATGGACTTGACAATAAAACTGACCTGCATGCCGAAGATATAGCGTTTTCGCATAACCGGTTGGCATTTACAGCGGTTACGCCAGAAGGACGGTTCCCCGCTAAGTTGCGCTTGCTCGGAGAATATAACCTTTATAACGCCCTCGCAGGCATTGCTGTGGGTATCCGTTACGGTTGCCCGATATCTGCAATCCAAGAAGGACTCGCAGCTACAATAGTACCCGGTCGGTTTGAACTTATTGATCGAGGTCAAGACTTTGCTGTTATTGTTGATTACGCGCATACGCCCGACGGTTTAGAGAATGTGCTTACTGCTGCAAAGCGTATCACCGAACGGAAATTGATTTGCGTTTTCGGGTGCGGTGGTGACAGGGATAACGGAAAACGCCCGAAAATGGGGAATATTTCTGCCCAGATTGCGGATTACAGCGTAATCACGTCGGACAATCCTCGGACTGAAAATCCGGATGCAATTATCGCGCAGATTGTGTCAAATTTACCACATGATACCAAATATGTGTGTATTTCGGAGAGGCGAGACGCTATCCATCACGCAATCGCCACAGCAAAATCTGGAGATGTCGTTGTAATTGCGGGTAAGGGCCATGAGGATTATCAAGAAATTCACAGTAAGAGATTTCCGTTTGACGACAGGGATGTTGCCTCAGATTTTTTGCAATCCCTCTAAAAGTGCAGCAAGTGCGAAATAGCTATAGATGCCAAGCACGGAAGTTAACAACCTCAACATCTCATATCAGGTTGCCGGGGAAGGCGATGCTGTTCTCCTTCTACACGGTTGGGGCGGGGAGGCTGCAAGTTTTCAACCGGTTTTTGAATGGCTTGCGCAATCGCACAAGGTCTATACGCTTGATTTGCCGGGATTCGGTAAGAGTCAAATGCCACCTACAGCATGGGATACGTCCGACTACGCGCAGTTTGTTAAAGCGTTTTTGGAAAAATTTTGCATCCCAAAGGTACATCTGATTGGTCACTCCTTTGGCGGTAGAATTTCGATTATCCTCTCAGCGGAGCACCCCGAAAAAGTCGATAAACTTATCCTTGTTGACAGTGCGGGGATTAGACCCCCGCGAACTACCAAATACTATCTCCGAGTAGGTATGGCAAAAATCGGTAAATTGCTCCGTCGATGTGGGAAACCTGGTATACGGCTTGCGAACGCGATGTCTGCCCGCGCCGGTTCCAAAGACTATCAGGCAGCTGGAGAGATGCGCGGCACGTTTGTTAAGGTCGTAAATCAAGACCTGCGTGCGCTATTACCACAGATATCGGCATCAACGCTGCTTATCTGGGGTGAACACGATAAGGATACACCGGTATCATTCGGACGAATCATGGAGCAGGAGATACCCGACGCGGGGTTGGTCATTCTCAAGGAGGCAGGGCATTTTTCATACCTCGACCAATTCCCACAGTTTTGCCGAATTGTCGCAAGTTTCTTAAAGATCACAAAAGTGTAAGAATCGCAAAGATACAAGGTCAATAGGAAAAAAGAAAATGATTTTGGAAAAGATAAGTGTAGGATTTTTTTACTTCGTAACGTTAACTTGTTTGGTGAGAGCTGTTGTCAGAACGGCAGGTGGACTCCATATACTTCAACTTGATGGTTATAAGACGGGGAGATACCTGAAGTGGATACGTCAGCATCTGACGAGCTGTTTTGAAGTCAAAGAGATTCTCGTTATTGGTGGTTTGTTGGTTCTTACAGCGTTCTACCCTCAGTATCATACCACGTGGCTCTTTCCCATGCTGTGCGTTGCTTGGGGTGGGTTCCAAGTCTATATGAGCTCAAGACGGAAAAATGTTGAGGCAAAAAAACCGCTTGTCTATACAGCCCGCGCGAAACGGGTGTTTGGGCTTTCGATTTGTTTGCTTGCGGGGATAGCAACAACACTTGTCTTAACAGCAAAAACAAGTCCGTGGCGGACTGTTATCTTCCTTTTTAGTGAAGTATCCGTCATTAATTTATCGCTTGCAAATCTTCTTATTTACCCTTTGGAACGAACAATAAACGAGGCATACCTTTTTTCGGCAAGGAAACGGATTAAGACGCTGCAACCGAAAGTCATCGGTATTACAGGCAGCTACGGCAAAACAAGTACGAAGTATATTTTGCATCAAATTTTATCTCAAAAATTTAATACCTTGATGACACCTGACAGTTACAAC
>VXXH01000456.1 GCA_009835515.1 Candidatus Poribacteria bacterium | reverse complement strand
CTTGTCAGTCGTGAGTTGGGAAAGATTGCTTAAAAGCACATCCCATTTGAAATAAACGACTCAAAACTTTTCGTAAGGTGCTTTACAGCACGCAGTTAGGGCATTACCTGTTGCAGGAGGCTACAGAAGACTGGCACATCGCAAGCAGTGGTCGTTGATAGCACGATCTGCCCCGCTCAGGGTGTTTCTAAGAATCCCCCTGCTTTAGCGGGGGGAGTATGTCAATATTTAAAGCACCAGATGCCTTCTCGTGATCAAGGTAGGTATATATTGTTTGTAGTAACTTTCGCTGATTGGCTGCTTCTATAAATCGGTAGTTTCTGATTGAGGTTCATTGTTTTCAGGTGTCATAAGCATCTTTACGTCTCGCCGCCGGGGATCTCTGGCCAGTTATGCTCCGGTGAATACCCTAAATCATCCGCTGCCTGTTTCCATGAAAAACGGGAATCCGCACGTCCAGCGACGGCGTTATATGCTCCGTATTTTACCGTCTCTGTCTCAATCGCGCGGGCAACACACTGCGCAACATCTCTCGGATCCACATAAACGAACCAAGGATCCGTTACAACATCAGGGGCTGCTGGACCGGGGTTTTGTCCATCGCCTGCGATGACGCCTGGACGGACATGAATTACGTCCAATCCGTGTGCTTGATGGTAGGCTGCACCGATCCGCTCTCCGAGGTACTTCGCGAGCGCATAGTAGATATCTCCGGGTCCGAACTGGAAATCATCGCCTACCTCGTACGGCAATTTTACGCCGGGAGCAGGCGGACACGTTGATATACTTGATATGTTCACAAGTTTCCGTACACCTTGTCGAACACAGGCTTCAGCAACATTCCATGTACCTTTCACCATCACATCTGCAAATAGCGAAGCAGGTTTATCAGACCGTCCTCGTACCAAGGCAACGAGATGCACAACCGCATCCTGATCCGCACACGCTGCCTCAATCTCAGAAGCGTTTGTCACATCCGCCTTGATAAAGGTCGTATTTTCAGGCACTTGATCCGGCTCAACGATGTCAGTCAGTGTCAGTTCATACGCGCCGTGCAACCGGTCAATAATAAATTGCGCTAAATATCCACTCGCACCCGTAATCAAAATCTTTTCAATGGTTGCCATCAGTTTTCGTCCTCGTAGGATTTAGACGAACGGTGGGTTCTCATAGAGTGCTACATTGTAGCCGACAAAAAAGACATCTCCACTCTGGACTGTCGGTGCGCGCAGGCTACCGCTACGACCGAGGACCGCTTTCAAAATCGGTGCTTGTGTGTCATCAGACGGCACGAAAGTTTCAACGCGCTTCCCTTTCGCGACAACAATCTGCTCCGCATTGCCCATTAAAGCCCATACTGCTGCAGCATCCATTTTCTCTTTTCGAGCGTCCGTACGGTTTTCTGCTTGTAAGTTATGTGTGTCAAGAAACTCTTGCACTTTTTTGCATGAGTTTCAGCTATTCCGAAAATAGATCCAATCTACCATTTTTTTTATTTTCCTTGCGGTTCGATGAAGTGGATTGAAAACTTCAAGTGCTTACCCGTCTATCCGCTTTCCACTTCGTTCCAAGCTTCGCGCTTCTCTAATTCAATTCTTCCACATTAATAAATCTACCGGTGTCGCGGCTCTGGACCGCGGCATCAATTAAGGCGAGTGTCTGCACGCCATCAGCAAAAGGTGAGCGGATGAGTGTCCTGTCGCCTGTTTCAATGGCGCGCAGCCACGCGCCAGTTTTGTTTAAACCCAGACTGTTTTCAGCAGCTGCCGATTCGTTGATAGTCTCACCGTTAAGGTACCCGCGAATAGTGTTATCTGTCATGTGTGCGTGTAGTCGCAAATGCGGTCCGACGACTTCAACCTCGAAAGTAAATCCTTCTGTGCCACAGTGATTCATGTGTGTTCCGAAAACGCCATTGTCCAACTGATAAGTCATCTGTATGGCGTTTTCTGCATCGAATTCCGTCCGTTCCAACGCCATATTTTTGATAGCCAATGCATGCGCCTGCACAGGTTTCGGATTTCCCATAACAAACCGTGCGCAATCCAAGACATGCACTGCTTGTTCCGGCAAGGGTCCGCCGCTTATTTCATACTGCAGGAACCATGGTGCCATGCTGAAACTGAGGTAATAATTGACGGTGCAGACCGTCCGGACGAGGTGTACCGTCTCCGCGGCGATTAACGCTTTCAGACGTTCATAGAGTGGGTGATAACGGAGTTGGAATCCTACAGCAGCGATGACATCTGCTTTCTCAATGGCTTCAAGGCACTTTCTACCTTCAATCATATTCAGCGCAGGAGGTTTCTCGACCATGACGGAAGTACCACGATCGCACGCCATCTGAATGGGTTCAAGACGAATGGGGGGCGGTGTCGTAATCACCACCCCGTCCATTTCCACATCGAAAAAAGCATCTAAATCGGTAGTAGCAAGTGCTTCGTCAGCATGCGTTGCGAGTTCACGCGCTGCTTCAAGCCGCACGTCCTGGACTGCGACGACGTTCGCGCCGTAATTCATTATCGCGCCCTGATGATTTCTACCCATATTACCAGCACCGATGATGCCGATTGCTAACGGTTTTTGAAGGTTCATTGTGTTTTCAGATTGCCCCACGTTACCGTGAGTTTCCCTTTCGGTTCGACGGAAAAAATATTAAATCCCGGGGTCGTAACGAAAATATTATCGAATTGCGCGTGATGGGCGGCCGCGCCCCGATTACCGCCTCGCGCGTAGAAACCGATTTTACCCTTTTCGTATCTTTTCTCACCATCGCTCCATTCACCCACAAAGACGAGACTATTCCATTTCGCGCCAACCCTACCGAGGTACGCCTTAAATTTGTAGTTCTTGCGCGCCTCAAACTTGACGCGGTACCAAACATTCTGCCTACGTTTTTTTTCATCTGCAAAAGGTGTATGTTCGACGGACCAGTTGTTCTCAAGGTTTATATGCCATCCGATGTGTTGCGGTGAATACTTAGAGCCAGCAGTTGAGATATCGTGCATATAGAAGTACTTATCGTTCCTGGCGTGGAAAACGAACCCTAATGAACCACCATTTTTAGCGTTGAAATCGGCGTAGTAGTCAAATTCTTCGGGGAAATCGGTAAGCGTCAGCCCAGCACCACCGCCCCAAACGTCGAGCACTCTTCTATCAAGCACATCATGTCGGGTATCATTCTCCTTAAGTCCCCAACTCGCTTGCGGTGCCCATTTAGCGAGGTCGATTTCTTGACGCTCAAAATCGTCGTGAAATAAGATTTCTGCAGAAACCGTGCTAACACACAAAGCAAGTGTCAGGAAAATAAGTGTAAAAAAAATTGTATATCGCATTCAGTCTCCTTATTCGCGCTTGAGTTCACCCCATGTCAAAGACAGTTTCCCGCTTGGGGCAACAGGGAGCGGATGATACCCAGGCGTAGTCACCACGATATTATCGAATTGGGCGCGTTCACCCCAGCCCCCTTTAACATTTCCTATCATTGAGAAGCCAATCTTTCCCTGCGCGAACCCTTTTTTAACATCGGTCCATGTCCCTACGAAAATGAGTTCATTCGGGTCTGCACCAACTTCACCCAAGTATGCATAAAATTGCTGATTCGCCCGCACCTCAAACTTCACCCGATACCAAACGTCTCGCTTCCGACTTTGTCTGTCTGCAAACGGAACGCTCCAAACTTGCCGAACTCTTTCGCGCACGAAGTGGCGCGTCCAACGGATATGTTGCGGTGAGTATTTGGCACCTTCCGTCGTGATTGATGCCGAGTAATAGTTATAAATGCTGTTGGCCTGAATAAGGTTAAGTGGATCCACTCGATCTTCTTGCGCGTGAAACACAAAACGTGCGACACTCCCAGGGCCGGTTCCCTCCATCGTCTTGAAATCAGCGTAGTAATCAAATTCCGCTGGGAACTCAGCGATACTTAATCCAGCCCCATGGCCCCAGATATCAAGCACTTTTTTGCCTAAAACCGCGTGATTATCCTCGTTGTCACTGAGTTTCCAACTCGGTAGAGGCATCCATTTCGTTTCATCAATGACCCGCTGACCAATCGCGTTTTTCCCCTCAAAGTCATCCTGAAACAGAATTTCAGCATAACCGATACTGACACACAGCGTCAGGACAGCAATGAGAGTTATCTGCCACGTGAAGGTTTCCATGCGGACATATCGCATTTTTTCTTGTCTACCCTGTTTGTTGTAGGCGAGATTTAAAACCTCGCCTACAGATAGCTATCCTACTCTGTTTTGATCTCTGCCCACGTTGTGGTAAGTTTCGCGTCCGGTTCAACAGCCATCGGATCACGTCCACCATAAATCTCGATTTCATCAACACGCGCGCCACCGTCTGCGCGAATATGGAGGCGCAACCATCGTGCTTCTACATCTTTGAAGGTGAACTCGGTTGTTTCGCTAATAGGGTCTCCTTTGTGCGTGTAAACCTTTGTCCACGTGTTTGCTTCGGAATTTGGATCCGCTTTGGTAGTCGCAACGAGAATATCAAAGTCAGCCGCTTTCCGGTCATGGAAATCTTGGGCATGATCGCTCGCGAAATAGATACGGTTCACATTCGCGACATCACCCATGTCAATCTGTGCCCACCCCGGTATCGGACCAATAATCCAGCTGCGGCAGTTGTTATAAAAACCGTCGTTGAGATATTCAACACAGTGTCTACGAGGGCACCATCCCTCCAACTGTGAGGAAGCTTCTGGTTTTGCATCCTTGAGGAGTGCCAAATTCGGCTCTTTATCTCGGACTGTCGGCACGAATTCAGGGCCCGATGCCCCACCGGCATCACATGCATCCGTTGCTTCTGCAATGTCTTGTTCCTTGAATTCGTAACGTCCGAATTTTTCGGGTCCCTTATCTTCTTCATGGGCTGCGAAAACAGCAGGTATGCTGATTAGCATCGCTATCATCGCAATCCCTCCATATTTTATCCATTTCATCGCACGTTCCTCCGTTTGTTTGTGAGGTAGTACTTGCCGTACATACTAACGCAAGTCGAGAATTATTGCAAGAAAACCGTGAGT
>VXXH01000405.1 GCA_009835515.1 Candidatus Poribacteria bacterium | reverse complement strand
GCCTATAACAGGCATTCAGACTGGCACAAACTAACAGTTTATGCTACAAAGATGTTCACTTATTTATGAGCTTCACTATAATAGTATTTAACCTAACCGACGTAAGTAGGCAGATAAGAAAATAACGATGAGTCCCAAGATGATCGTAAGGTTGAGCCAGGGTGCCGGTTTCTTTTGATACACGCCAAACACCGGATATGGGAATGTTAGGGCAATCGCTAAGGTAAATATTAGAAAGACGATGAAGAGTTTGATACCTAAGACGAAGATGTAGAGCGAGTAATCTGAAACAACAGGATCGATAGCGGCATCGGCACGTGCGGTACGAAAAAAGGTTATAAAGTTATACAATCCGGATATGAGGATCGTTAGCAAAGCTGTCCAGACGACGCTACTGAAACGCCGTAGTGCCGATGAGATCAACGCTGCAGGTTCAGCGGAACGGTTAGCAATGGGTAGAAGCACAACGCGAAAAAAAAAGAAGCCTCCTATCATCAGGACGACGGATCCGACATGTATCCATTGGATCAAGGTTTTCAAAAACATTTTTTGTAGTTGTCAGTTGTCAGTTTGCCTCGCAGTGAGAGTTGTCAGTTAAAGAGGTTTTGATGTAACAATCCACCAGTTGCTGGCGTATTCCAAAATGAGAAAGATTGTTACAAACTCGTCTCTTAACCGATAACTCTCACTGCGAGGCAAACTGATAACCGATAACCATTTACACCACGGGCTTTCCGCCAATAGGATTAAAGCAGCTACGAGACTGCTTGCAAGCGTCTGGCGACACAAACTGATCATCGGGTCCGACAACTTGCATGGTGCAGTTGCACCAATAGTGCGAACCGGGGTTGTTTTCAACGAGGTTCTGCAAATTGCCGCCCGGGATGTAAATCGCCTTCGTCCGGAGGTTCTGGCATATCGGACGATTAAGGATTGGGAGTGTTTTTCCATCTAACATATTGAAACTCCTTTAGCTTGTGGCCATCATAACGGCGCGGCTGACGAGATTCTGTGTTAAGGTTACCTTATAGGCGTTGTCGTTCAAGGGTTGCGCGTCCTTGACGGCATCCGCGCCCGCCTGTTTACTGACGTTGTCGTCAATCATCTTACCGGTAAGTGCGACTTCTGCTTCTTTAGAACGCCAGGGTGCAGGCGCGACGCCACCGAGAACGACACTGGCAGATTGACAGGTTTTTCCATCCATCTCAAAGACCGCTGCCACACTTGCTAATGCGAAGTCTGGCGCGCCTTTCTCGCGAGCCTTAAGATAAAAGCTCTTGGTATTGGATTTAGCAGGAGGGACTTGGACTTCAACGACAATCTCATTAGGTTCAAGCACATTTTCACGGAACGGGTTCGCTGCGGGTAAGGTAAAGAAATCCTCAAGCGACATCGTTTTCTCTCCGTCCGGTCCGATGATCTTGACTGATGCACCAAGCGCAATAAGTGCGGGTGCGAGGTCCGAAGGATGTACAATATAAACAGGGTCCCCGCCAAGGATCGCGTGATATTTGCTCAAGCCATCAACTGCATAACAGATGTCTCCACCTTTTTTCAGACAATGGGTGCTCTCATCGCGATAATACCAGCATCGTGGACGTTGGCAGAGATTTCCGCCGAGTGTCCCGACGTTCCGAATCTGGGGTGTAGCAACAGACCCTGCGGCTTGTGCCAAGACGGTGTAATGATGCTGGATGGTCGGATGTCTGGCGATGTCTGCAACGGTAGTTAGTGCCCCGATCTTTAAGCCGGATGCGTCAGCTTCAATGCCATCCATTCCGGGCAGTGTCTTGAGATTAATGAGCGTCTTTGGTGTCTCAACGTACTCCTTAAGTTCAGCGAGCAGATCCGTACCGCCAGCGATAAGCATCACTTCGCCCCATCCACTGTCGCTGAGTAGTGCGGTGACCTGTTCGAGACTGGTGGCGTTGACGTAACTAAATTTTTCCATCTTTCTAATTTTCCTTGCGGTTCGGTTAGGTGAGTTGAATAAATGAAGTGCCTTTCCGTAGATCTGAAGAAACGCCCAAGCAAAAACCCTTCCATTTCATTACAGGCTAAGGTTTTTGATGTTGCGAAAAACGTCTTTCTTCCTTATGCCTTTTTCTCGGCAAGCGCGGTGAGAATCTTATCGGGTGTAATGGGCAATTCCCGAATCCGCACGCCTATAGCGTTGTAAACGGCGTTTGCGATCGCCCCGGGTGTCGGAATACATGGGGGTTCACCGACGCCAGTAACTTTCCGATGCGTATCGAAGACGATGGATTTAATTTCAGGAATCTCAAAAGTTCCGGGGACTTTATAATCCTCAAGGTTTGCATTGAGCATGCGCCCGGTCTCAGCATCCATGAACCGTTCTTCAAGGAGTGCTTGCCCCAACCCCATAATGACGCCCCCATTAATCTGACTCTCTGTTGTCAAACGGTTAATCGCCAATCCACAATCTTGAACGGCGACAATTTTGATGACTCTGATAGCCCCGGTTTGGGTATCAATTTCAACTTCAGCGAACTGTGTGCCTGCGACCCCGCCTTGCCGGAGTTCTTCATCCCAATTTCCACCTTCGCTGATGCTTTCCATACCGAGTTGTCCTGTTGCGAGTTCCCATTTAATTGTCTTCGTTCTATCAGAAACGACATAAATAGTGCGGTTGCCGACGCGTAGATCTTCGACAGGTGCCTCGAGCTGTGGCGCGACGCGTTCAAACAATTTCTGTTTTGCCGCCGCTGCAGCAGTTTTGATAACCGGTGCGACAGATGCCGTTGTTTGACTACCACCACTGCCGCCAGAAGGCAGTCCTGGTGCGCTATCGCCAACTCTTACGGTGATATCAGTCGGTGCAAGCCCGAATTCCTCGGCAACAATAATTGCGATCGCGGTTCGGATACCGGTGCCGATGTCCTGCGTTCCAGTGACCGCTTCGACGGTGCCATCCGAATTGATGGAGACGCGCGCTTGCGTGCTGGGTCCACCACCGCCGCCCCATAAACCGCTACCAACGCCCATGCCGCGCTTTTTTATGCCTTCGCCAGAGCCGGGGAGGTTGTTACGGCGATGCCATCCAATCTCTTGTGCCCCGAGCGTATATTGTGCTTGACGTACCTCACTCGGATCGTTGATACGGCGGAATTCCAATGGATTCATTCCGAGTTTCTCAGCGAGTTCATCCATCAGCGAATCCATAGCAAACGCGCCTTGTGGGTGTCCTGGTGCGCGCATCGCGCGTTGGTTTCCGACGTTGACAGCAACATTCACCTTTTCAGTGCGCAGATTTGGTACGTGATAGACGTAAGGTGCTTGAAAACCCGCCCCGCTTGAGATACCACCTGTGCCGTGCCCTTTCATATCATAAGCGATGAGCCGTCCGTCGCTCGTCGCGCCTGCACGCACATGCTGTGTCATTGAGGGACGATTACCAGCAACGAGGTGCTCCGCCTTCCGAGTCAGCATCAACTTGACGGGTCTGCCAGAGATACGAGCCAAGTCAGCGGCAGTGCGTCCTTCCACTCCCGGTCCGAATTTACTACCGAAACCGCCGCCCATGTGCTCTGTGATGACCCTGACCTGATTTGCGGGTAGATTAAAGGAGCCTGCCAAATCGTTACGCACCCCAAACACGCCCTGTGTAGATGCCCAAACGGTTAGGTTCTGCTCATCTTCCCACTCAGCAACATGTCCGTGTGTTTCCAAACAGACGTGTGTCTGGACAGGTGCGTGATAGGTCGCCTCCACCTCAACAGCGGCTTGGGCAAATCCGCCTTCAAGGTCACCTGCTTCTCTGACGTTAGGATCGCTCTGATTACCCGCCCAATCGTCTCGGATTTGTGGTGCGCCGTCTGCCATGGCATCTGCTTCCGTGACGACATAAGGCAATTCTTCGAGATCAACACGAATCAATCGGATTGCGTCTTTAGCGATGTCGTCCGTCTCCGCTGCGACTGCGGCGATCTCTTGTCCTTGGTACCGAATTTTCTTTCCAACTTCAACAATTTGTATGACTGCTTTGACTCCGGGCAGTGCTTCCGCTTCGCTGAGGTCTACACCCACAACGTTCGCGTGTGCAATTTCAGAACGTAAGATGCGACCATAAAGCAGTCCGGGTCGATTGATATCAAAGGTATACTTCGCTTTTCCAGTGACTTTATCTCTACCTGACAAACGGGGTATGCGTTTGCCGATGAGCCGAGATTCACTTGCTTCTCCCCATGATGCCATGCGTTTTCCTCCTATTTTTTTAACGATTGGGTTTTCGCGCCGATTTTTCCGTTGTCAGAATCGGGTTTTCTCTCAATTTCAACCGATTTAATGACGGTTGGATATTAGCACACGAAACACGAGCCCCTCGTTCAATTTTTTGAGTAGAGCAATAGGACTCACATCTTCTTGGATGCGGTCTTGACAGCATCAAAGATAAACGGATAGGTGCCACAGCGACATGTGTTGCCCGACAAACCGACTTTGATTTCTTCAAGCGTCGGTTTTGCGTTTTCACTCAACAGTGCTGCGGATGAGACGACGAAACCGGGTGTGCAGAATCCGCACATCAGTGCGTCGTGCTGGATGAATGCGTCTTGGACAGGGTGCAGATCGTCGCCGTCGGCTAACCCTTCAACCGTCGTTATCTGCTTGTCTTGTGCATCCATCGCAAGCATCATACAGGCGTAGACAGGTTTTCCATCTGCCATGACGGTGCAGCCGCCACATTCACCGCGGTCACAAATGAGTTTGGCTCCGGTTAAGTCAACATTGTTCCCGCTTGTATCAATTCCGTCGCGTAAAACGGTTAAGAGGGTTGTCCGCGCTTCAACTTCAACTTGATACGGTTTCCCGTTGATATTGAGTTGAATTGTCGCGCTCGCGACGGCCTCTCCTGCTTGGGCATCGGCGGCTTTCTCGCTCCCGATTAAAACACTGGGTGCGACGGTCGCTGCAACGGTCCCGGTACCGACACCCTTTAAGAAGCTCCGGCGTGAGATGTTCGTGCCCTGTTTCTTTTCTTTTTCAGGCATGCGGTGCCTCCTTCAATTCTAAGTTCAGATCAAGATTATAACGTTAGTT
>VXXH01000385.1 GCA_009835515.1 Candidatus Poribacteria bacterium | reverse complement strand
TCCGTGGGGGCGGCGGCACGGTTTTAAACGATGTCTGGAACGATGCGTCTGCAGTCGGTAGCGTTTTCGGGATGCCAGAGGTGCAGGGCATTGTTCATAGCCTTGTCGGTGAGGATCCGCTCTACGATCACCACGCCGTTCACATCGTCCGTCCGCAAAACGAGGTCGGTCAGATCTGGCATGCCGACGCGATCATTGACTTGCGGATGCATTTTGATATCCAATTTTTCTATTTCTCGCACGATACGCCGCGTGAAATGGGTGGGACGATGATTCTACCCGGGAGCCATTATCGTCGTGTCTGCGAAACAGACATCGCGCGTTACCAAAACTTCCTCAGTCAACTGCCGATTGCCTGCGAAGCAGGAACGCTCTTTGTGGTGCATCACGGGATGTGGCACTGCGCGCAACCGAACCTCACAGATCAGACACGCTACATGTTCAAACTTCGCCTCAATCCGACGGTGCGTCAGTGTAAACTCTGGAACACAGACGATATCGATACAGCACCGATCCACGGCATCTTAGGCAGGAATCACAGATGGTATGGGAACGATGTCCGGCTTGAAATTGTCAATCGGATCAAGCAGTGGCGTTTCCTTATCGGTGACGAGTCATTTGATGTTGGCTACTGGCTGTCTCGACTTGAAAACACGCCGGAGAACGCTCAGGAAGCAGCATAGTTATTTCAACAGGACTGATATATTTCCATTAGAGTCCCCCTGATAAGGGGGATTTAGGGGGTTAAATACAACTGTATTTCCATTAAAGTATGCGTCATCGTATTTCGCCTTAAAGTGGTCACGTTGGGTTAAATACAACTGTATTTCCATTAGAGTCCCCCTGATAAGGGGGATTTAGGGGGTTAAATACAACTTCTCTGTTTAATCTGCGTGAGCCCTATTGAACAAAAAGGCGCGGTTAGAAACCGCGCCTTGAAATAAATTGAAATGTGCCTCTTGAAGTCATCGCAATACTATCAATCGCGACCGCGACCTCTTCTACCACGTTCTCTCCGGAATTTCTCTATCATTTCTCGCCGCTCCTCTGCTGAGGCATGCTTCATTTTCTCCATCATTTCCTGTCTCATTTTTTGTTGCGCAGCTCGCTCTCTCTGTTCCATCTGCCTGCGCCTTTCGGCATTCGCCT
Organism: Candidatus Poribacteria bacterium; assembly: GCA_009835515.1. Taxonomy (GTDB): domain Bacteria; phylum Poribacteria; class WGA-4E; order WGA-4E; family WGA-3G; genus WGA-3G. The sequence continues at coordinate 3,914 of VXXH01000385.1, read as the reverse complement.
GATTGCCTCGATTTTGCTCCCTGTTATTATTGCTCGCTCTTTCGGAACCACCTTCGCCACGATCTCCACCTCTATCACCACCGCGTTCGCGCTTAGCCGTGAGGAGTTGCAACTCACCAGTTTTGAGTGTTATTGTCTCTCCTGCTTTGTCTAAGGTCACCCGTCTGGCTTGGATGTCTTTTACTATCATATCGCCAACTTTTGTACCTATTGTAACAAAGTGGTAACGATTCGATCTTTTCTCCAACAGCGTCGCTTGTGATATAGCACCGTTTGGATCAACAGCAGTGCCAATTAAACTATAGGAAGGTTCGTTGTTTGGCGGGGTCCAGCCCAGCGGGCGGAAGAGGTTGTGGTCAACGATGGTCTTGTAAAACGCTGCGTTCTCTCCGAAGTCAACTCCACCACGGCTTTGGCGCTCCCAAGCTCTATTACGTTCTGGCGCGGCTTGTTCTTTCGCTTTAGCCATTGCCTGCCATTTAGCGGTATTTGTTTCTTCCATCTCTTTCATTTTAGCGGTGTTCATCTCAGGCTTTGTGCCGATGAACTCCAATTTTGTTTTTTCTTGCGCATAGAGCAATATCCCAAAACCGAGGAGTAGGCATACAAGGCAGCCTATTCCGATTTTTGCAATGACACTTCTCCGATTATTAGCAATTTTCACTTGCTTTTCCTCCGGTGTTGTCCATTTCCAAGCGCGTTTCTTAAATGTTCCACTTCGCAGCGTTCGCATTTGGGAACTTTTTATACCTATCTCTTTGATACTTAAGACAGGTTCTGTTGCGAAAGGTTCTCTTTAATTTTACTATGGATTTTGCTGAATGTCAAATCAAGCAGCTCCAAACTTAGAGGTATGTCAGTTATTAAGTAGCCAGCAGTCGGTGTTCTGTTGTCCAAATTTCCCTTCTTGAGTAAAGACAAACTGTTTGATAATAGCTACCAATCCGGACTTTACGTCTCTAATTTGTGAATCCGCTTTTATATGTTTAGACGCAAAAGTTGCTTGTGCGTTTATTTTTTCTAACCACAGTCGCTTAGCACAAGTCTTGCTTGTCATTGCAAAAAGCGTTGACTTTCGAGAAAAAATAGAGTAAACTTTATAGAAACAGGTTTATTTCACAAAGGAACAGACTTGACATGAAGCACTCTAATCTCAATCAAAAATACATTGCATTTGTGTGTAGTTGCCTCCTCATATTCGTCTTAACGAGTCAGCATGCGGATGCGGCGCGCCGGTCGCGCGTGCTTTCGATCGCACTTTTTGCCTCTGGCATGAGTTTCCAGCTCGGTGGCACGCTTCTCAAAGCCTCTGCTCAAGAGCGTTACGATGCCTATCTCAACGCCGCAATCCAAGCGGACATTCAGGCACACAAAGACGCTTTCCTCGTCAGGCGAAATGCTGGTAGCATTATGTCCGGTGTCGGTCTCGGGTGTGTAGGACTTGCCGTACTCTTCTCAGTCTATAGTCAACTCGACACACCCTCAGAATCGTCTGAACTTACGGAAGGCGATGCCCTTTCTGGGTACCGCTCGCAAACCCTGAGAACAAATCTACACACTCGGAAAATTGATTTCACAAATTACCGATTTGGAAACACGGGTCTGCTGTTTCCGCGCGCCTCGTTCCAATTACTGCCGCACTACGATTTCCAAAACCAGCGGGCAAGTCTGAAACTTCTACACTACTTTTAACGATTCGTTTCTGTCCGATTTTCCCTTCCCAGTCAGGGATGGGGACCTCTGTCAAGATAAGGTTTTCAGTTGGTTTGAAGAACGTTGGTTATAATTGCGTTGTTTTTCAAGGAGCAAAAATTATGCGCCTATTCCACACGTTATCCAACCGTAAGGTTGGTGTGTTCAGTTTTCTTATATTCTCTACTTTAGTTCTTTTGTATGCCTGCACAAGCAGCGAGGATTTCGCGAATCCGCTTGACCCGGACAACCTCCGCACTTCTGGTGCACCAGATGGGCTCACGCTCTTTGCCGGTGATAAACAGGTGCGAGTCACATGGAACGATATTGGACAGGAAGGTATCAAGGCTTACCGGGTCTACAGACGTTCTACAGGTGGAACGGATACGGAGTTTACTTTAGTCGGCTCCGTTGACGCACCGGCAAATGAATTTATTGACACGCAAAATCTCGAAAATGACCGGCTTGATGCTTCCGGACAGCTCCTCGCTTATGAATATCGCATTACTTATGTTGATGTCAACGGAATAGAAACACCTGATCCGACGAATCCGCCAATTGAGACCGAAGAACCGCGTCGTATTTGGAAAACAGCATTAGCCACACCGAGTATCCCGCCGCCGGTCCCTGTTGTAACGCTCGGTGATCCGACCGACCTCACCGTTAAGCTCTTTTGGGAAGGTTATGAACTATCTGATGATTTCTCTGTCTTCCGCATCTATGCTGCGCTTGACAATGAAGACGGGAAACCGCTACGTTTTAAAGTAATTGCCGAACCGAAACGAGACAGGCTCTACTATTTCGACCACGATTTTGAGGTAGATGGCACTCGGAAAGTCTATCGCGTCGCTGCTGTAGATACATTTGGCGCAGAAGCATTTGCTACAATCAACGCAGCAACGCCGAATGTCCCGCCTGCGCCACCGAAAAACGTTCGTGTGATTTACCGACCGCGCTCACTGTTTAACACGAAATACGATGCCGTTATCTCATGGACACCGAATATCGAACTTGATCTTGATGGTTACCAACTCTATACCGAAGATGCCTCCGGAAATTTTCTCCTGCGTCCTGCACCGGGAAAAAAGGATCGCACTTGGACGATCCCCGGTGAAGACCCAATTCTTGTCGGACAGGACCTGCTATTCAGGAAGTACTGGATAACTGCCTTTGACAATACACCTGGACCCGATGGACAGCGAGACGAAAGCGCAAAGCAGTTAGCGCGATCGCAATAATCGTAAAACTTTAGTAAAAGACTTAAATAACAACATAATTCCAAAGGATAAATCTATGCATCCTAACTTTTCTGGCGCGAATTTTCGGCGGACAGGTTATGCCGAAAAAAAGAGACACCCCAATACACAAGCCTTCATATATATGATCTGTGGACTCCTTCTTATTCGCATGGCATCGCCGCTCTCAGCACAATTGCCAGCCATTCCACATCTCAGTACGATTCAGACCGCGGAACCGGTCGGCAAGGGCGGTTCAAGCACTACGTTTGGGCTACTTCAATACTCGAAGGTTGATCTGCTACCGGATCAACGCCAAAAAGTGAATATCGGTGGATTTGAGGAACTGCATCGCGTATCGCTCCAAGTCGAGACCTTCCTCGTGCCAGTCAGATTCAATTACGGTTTGAGCGACGAACTTGATTTGGTGTTGGGCGGTACGTTTTCAACGGGTGGCGTACGGAAAGTCGTTCACGATTTCTATAATGTTGCCGAAGAGACCGATGTCGATCCAACCACGGATCGCCGCGTCTACGATCAACCGCTATTTGACGGTGTCATCGGGCTCAAGTATAATATCAAACCCGATCGGAACGATAATTTCCCAAGTATCTCCGTCGGTGGTGACACACAGTTCGGTTACACCGCCGATGATCGGCTCAACACGGACAACGAATTCCTTGATTATAGTCCCGCCGATGGGTTTCCGTTTTTTGGAATCAATACCTATATCGTAGGCACCCAAAGATTCGGAAGTCTCTTTAAACTCCATGCCGGTGTTGGTGTCTTTTTAACGTCAAAGTTATTGAAAACGACTGATTTCTTTACACTTAATTGGCAGGTCGGTGGCGAAGTTGCCATTGCAGATAACATGTGGTTGGTGGCTGATTTTTCGCGCGAACTTCCGTATGCGGGTATAAACGTAACGAATTATATGGGATTTGCTTTCCGTTATGAGGTCTCGAATACCCTCGCGTTTCAGCTCGG
>VXXH01000487.1:4407-5063 GCA_009835515.1 Candidatus Poribacteria bacterium | reverse complement strand
GTACATAATAGCCTTTTTGATATTTCTGATGTTCGTCAAAATACATTACAATGCCGCCAAATTTAGAGTCCGTTTGACTTTCCGAGTGGACGCGTTTTTTGTCAAGATAAACAACATAAGGAATCTCTACAGTCTGACCGTCATAAAGAACGGCTTTTGCTTTTTTATTGGTATGAGGATTCCATTGAATATCTTTGAAAAAGTCATTTTCCTCAATAGGAACCAAAAGAGTCTGTTTTTGTGGGTGTTTAATAATAAGGAGTGGCGTAATTTCAAATCGGAGGTTTTGTGTTGAAGTACTTCCGATTGCCGAATGGTTAGGTGCAGCTGCAACGAGACCTTCCTCGCTGATCATGAGGTGTGTTGCTTTGTGAGTTTTTAGGAACTGGAGGGCTTCTATTTCTGACTGTCCACAAAAAATGTATCGATTGTATAAATGGATCCAATGCTGTATGTAATGATCCTGATCAATAATGGTTTTGACGCCACCAAGAACATTGAGCTTGCTTCCGTAACTCCAGTTGGCTGCAACAACGGTATTGCTTGGCAGTTGTGCCTTCATCCACCTGAATGCTTTTTTTCTTGCGAGATCTCCTGATGATGCTTTTTTTACTATTTTTATCGAAGTAACCATACGCGTAGCATATCCGCCTAGA
>VXXH01000487.1:0-4397 GCA_009835515.1 Candidatus Poribacteria bacterium | reverse complement strand
GCCTAGAGGTTGCCAGAACATAAGTGCTGTAAGTACGACCAGGACAACTCCGAATTTTAGCAGGAATTGTGCGTTGTTTTTACGCAAGAGGTTTACGGGTTTAAGTTTTTTTATCAAAGTCATCAAACCGATTTGTATCAATTCAGCAGTAAAAAAAGCAATAGCAGGTCCGAGAAAGAAACTATATCGCGCTGCGTCCCGTGTGAGAGCGACCCAAAAAAACAACCATGCTATGCCTGCTATATAGACCTCTTCGTATTTGTTGGTTTCGTTTATCCGCCATGCAATGAGAAGGACAATACTAATGGTAAAAAATATGGATGCCAAAAAAAGCATCCGGCTCATGTCCGCGCCCAAAATCGCGCTGAGTTCTTCTGACAAGAAAGTTGTCACAATGAACAGGCAGACTGGGAATACAAACACGGAACCGAGTGTTTTCCAGCGGTGCATGCAAGAAACCATGAGTCCAATACATCCTAAAAAAGATATGCTACCGTAGAGGGCGACCCAAGAATTGTACTTAAAATCCATTAATTCTTGTACGCTTTGCATGAGCGGGTTCTCGCTGAATGGTACTGTAGTATTTATAAACGTGTCCATTTGAATACCAATATACCCGAGTATCATTGCGAGGCAAAGGATCATTAAACCCAGAGAAATTGTGCGCGCACGTGAATGAAGTTTATCTGCCAGGGGGAAACCTTTTGTGATAATAAAGTAGCGAAAGGTACGGATGCACAAAACGACGATCGGTGGCATCAGCATAAGTGCAAAGAGATGTGTTGAAAAGCCATGCCCGCTCCGATAGGCAGAGGATGAAAGATAGAGTGCAGGGACGAAGGTAGATACCCACAAAAGATAAAACCCTAAGCCTTCTTCTGTTTCGGAGGATAGAAACCGCCAGATTTCAACAAAAAGAATAATACTCAGGAACACGCCGAATCCTTCCCAAGAAAGGCCACCGAGGAAAACGAAAAAACCGCTGATGAGCGTCCAAAGGATCCGTTTACGTGGTGCTTGCACTTGTAGAGCCGTGAGATAAGTGATGACAGACAGGATGCCGAGCAATAGACACCAACTATCTCTATCGCTGAATCCAGCAATACTGCGGGTTATGGTGCCGGGAAGGGTGGCTAAAAGAATCCCAACGAAACTGGAAAAGAAAAATCCAAAAGTACGGTAGAGAAAAAAGCAGATGACACCGAGTCCCATACAAAAGCAGATGACTGGCATGTAGAAAGAGACGTGATAAAGCGAGATGTTGGGAAATACCCATGCTATCGCTTTATGAGTGTAGGCGAGTATATAGGAGTAGAGATTCAGGGTTTGCCCTAAATCTCTACCCACTGGCAACCACCGATGCATATCCCGTTCGGGGAGTTTTCCGTGTTCGGAGATAAGCTCGGCTTGCCAATAGTAAAGATAAGCGTCGTTAGAAGAAAATTCCGTATACGAGCCAGCTGGAGTCTGAATGCGAATCCATAAAGCAATGAGTAAAATGCACGCAATGGTTGCTCCAGCGATGATATGTAAAAAGTATCTGCGCTTACTTGGTTGTTTGGTTCTCATGGCGTATCCTTTCATTTGCTTTTGCTTCTGCTTGTTTACGTTCTCTTGCCCGTCTTATCATCTCCTTGACACGCATCATTCGTTCTGTACAACAGTCACAGTCTTCTTTTTTTGCTGTTGACGTAGTTATTTCTACGTTTTCGTTTTGTTCGGAGACAGCAGGCACGAGTTGTTTATCAGGTTGTATTTGGCGCGTATCGTTGATATAAACCATACCAATAGCAAGGAATGCAATCCCCATAAGGAATATACTTGCATAGAGGAAAACCTTTTTTTTCATTGACTTGGCTCCTTCTGCGCCCCGATACGCCTCTCAACAACTTCGGCAATTTCAGGGTCTGATTCTCTGAGTCTACGAACACCTTCTTCGGGTCCATATTGGTTAAGGGTTTGCATTGCCTTATTGAGTCGTTGTGGTGAAAATCTCTCAGGATTGAGTTGTTTGCGGAGTTGTGACTCAATGTTTTCTTCTGTTGGGAGTCCCACGGATTCCAATGCCTCAAGTGTCTCCAGTGTGATGGTTTCAGGATCTTTTTGGAGCAAATCATCAAATGGAAACGAGTCCTCAGAAATATCAGCAGACTCAACATCAATGAATGTGTTGGCATCTGGAGGGGGTGTCTCTTGTGGCAACCCGTTAGTTTCACCTTGCGAGAATCCATCACTTTCACTTGGTATGGCAAATTCTACTGGATCGGAACCGTGGATTGTTTCATCATTTGCGGTATCCCCGTGAATAAGTTGCTGACGTATACCTGAAGTCCAGGCAGTGAGCGTTTCCTCTCTACCTATCCCTTCTCTATTAAAATACCCTTTAATCCATGCCTGATTGCGCGAATCCGTAATAAATTTAGCAGCATTAGCGAAAACCATATCTGTTTCATTCTCTGCAGTGATACCTTCAAAAAGTGCTGCATATTTCGCTCGCATTTCAGGTTCGTAGTCCTCAGGTTCCCCATCTGGGAAATATTCTCGAAACGCTTTTTTGAAACGCTCTGGATCGTAAAAGAAACCGCGTTCCGCCCACCACCTATCGAATTCTTTGGTTGTGGGTTTTGTGGCAAAAAAGTCGAAAAATTCCCCAGAAGCGATGATTTCATAAGCCTTTTTTGCATCAGCGTCCATGGCGTCCCGATCTTCGTCCGTGAACATTGAATGGAAGGCAGCCACAAGTGGGGCATCCGGATAGAGTTTAGCGAGTTCTTCAAAACTCAGCACGTTCGATAAGTTTTTCAAAACAAAGGGGTCGTCTTCCGTCTGCTCTTGGGAAAGATTGACAATTGCTGTATCCGCTTCCATGTTGGAGGTGCCGCTGACAGTAGGGGTTTCTTTTGTTGTGGGTGTCCACAACAAAAGAAACGTTCCAACGAGGCAGAGCGGGATTGCACATAGTGCCAGGTGGTACCATCTAATTTTCATTGAACTCTCCTCCTTTTTGTCCATGTTAAAAAAACATCGGTGTCATTAAAACTTGAGAGAATTCTTGCAAATAAGAGGGGTTTTTGGATAGCGAGCCTTATGAGTCCATCATTTTGCCCGTGTGTTTCCAAAAGTGTTTTAGTGCCTTCTATGTCTTTGATGACGATATCAAGATTAAAAACCATTAGGCTTAATAAGAATTGTCCAATTTGAGGTCCTGCATTCTCTTGTGTGACAATTTTGCGCTGAACCATCCATTCCTGAACATCCTTATTCATTATGCCCTTCATTAGAAAGGGCATCATAGCATCTGGAGTCATCTCCTTACCGTGAAGTTGTTGGACATCGATTTTCCAGAGTTGCTCAGACAGTTGATGGAAAATGGCATGCTCTCTTTCTGTAATTTCATCAACGTTTTTGACGTTGAAGTGTTCCTGAAAGTATTTGAGATACCGTTCTTTGGGAGGCAGTACGTTTTTTGGAAATTGCTCAAACTTCTTAAAAGGTTTCTCAGCAGCGTAGGTTTCCGAGAGGTAATTCAGGTACCTCTTGTGTTCAGAGAGTTTCCGGAGCGTTTTGAACTCGTCCCGAAGCAGTTCTCCGGGAAATTCTGTCTTCAAGAGTGTGAAGATTTTTTGCTCGCTTGCAGAGAGTTTATTTTCCCTGATATTCGGCGTTTCCCCAAGTTCGTCGGCGTTCACTACTGTGAGAAGCGCGGGGGCCCCTATCAAAAGCATCAGCCAGAGGCATATAGAATAAGAAAGAAAAAAAACAGAGGATTTCATAATAAGAATTCTCCTTCGTGAATAAATGTCGTCACTCACACGTTGTGTGAGTGACGAACGTTGCTGTTTATCAGACCGGATTGATACACTTAACCGATACACTCAAGGTATATCTCCCAACAATTGACCAGCATTCTGCCTATAGAAACGATACAAGACCAGCTGGGTGGCCAACCACAGTCTATGTTATTTATAGCATTGATGCAATTCTCGTAAGCGTCTGCACAATCACCGGCACTTACATCCGCTATCGGAGAGAGCGTAAGTGCAGCAACACCTAATACTAGCAAAGATGCTACAACTTTGAGAGTAATTTGAAGTTTCATCTGTGACCTGTCCTTTCTGCCTATAATGCCTATGGCAACGATATAGGCAATTTTCAGACGATTGCTTTTGAAATGGAAACAATCAGGTATTTCGCATTCTCGGCAATCTTTCCTATTATGACTATTCAGTTTTTGACAATTCTCGATTCTCAGTCCTACATCCTACGGTGTAGCGTGAACTCTAACTCACAACTTCTCGGTAGAATTCAGGAAAATCCTAAAACTAAATAGTCCTGGGGACTAACCTAAAAGTTGAACAAAAGTTTTATTCTATGCTATAATTAGGTTAGTGCTGTTA
>VXXH01000810.1 GCA_009835515.1 Candidatus Poribacteria bacterium | reverse complement strand
GTTAATGATGTCTCTATCTTCATACGCCAAACCGTATTTGGCGAAGATGGCACGGACACCATTGCTCCATCCGCAGACGGGCTTCATGTAAGCGATAATTTTCGGTTGACTCATGATGAGTTTCTCCTTTTTTGGGTTTTCAGTTGCCAGTCTTCAGTTATCAGTTAATTTCTCGTGGATGGTTGGACTGAAAACTAATAACCGTTAACTGGTAACTAATTTGCGCGTAATAGACGTATTCAATTCTGCGCGCACAGATTCTAACGGGATACGTTCCATAACCGGTTCAAAAAATCCTTCAACAATTAGTTTTTCTGCTTCCGTATAGGGCAAACCACGACTCATTAGGTAAAAAACCTGCTCGGCATCAATCTTCCCGGCGGTTGCGCCGTGTGTACAACGCACCTCATGCGCCTGAATCTCTAATCCGGGCAAAGTATCGGCATGGGCACGTTCACTGAGCAGGAGATTGTCGTTTTTCTGGTATGCATCGGTATGGTTCGCCGACGGATAAACGTAGATGTTTCCACCCCATGCAGCCTGTGCTCTGTCTTTGAGGACAGTCCGATATAATAGATCACTGAAGGTATGCGGTGAAACATGCTCTTGTGCGGTGCTAACATCTAAGTGTTGGCGTGCATCCGTAAAAGCGAGTCCTAACATTTTTGCGTTGCCGCCTGCCCCCTCTAAAACAACGGCTTGGTTTATCTTGTTAAGTCTACCACCAAACGTGGCGGTCACCCAGCAGAGATGCGCGTCTCTGTCAACCATCGCGCGGTGCGAGGCGAAATTCCAGACGTGCCGGTTCCAACGTTGTGCCTGTACGTATGTCACGTTCGCATTCTGCCCAGCGAAAATTTCGACGGCGCCACTATGTAATCCGCTTGCCTCTGGCGTGGTAGATAAATTGTCCTCCAAAACGACGACCTGACTACCTTCTTCAGCGATGATTAGCGTATGCGATAAGTCAGCTTGCTCGGCTTCGGACATCCTGATATAGACGCGCAGTGGTGCTTCAACCCTTACGCCTTTAGGAACGTGTAAGAGGTAACCACCCTGCCAAAATGCGCCGTGAAGTGCATCAAACTTATTATGTTGCGCGATATTCCCACTTTTTAACGCCGTCTCTAAGGTCACTGCCTTGTTCATGAAGTAAGAACGGAGAAGTTCCGGCTGCTCCTGCAGTGCTGTGTGGAGATCCGCAAAGTATACGCCTTTTTCTTTGAGTATTTCAGAATCGGAGATATGTTGGCGTTGTCCATCAACTTGTACAAGCACACCCGCGGTTTCCGATTCACTGTCGTCAACATATTCGGAAGATACTGTGCCGTTAGGGACACTCGGATGATACTTTTCAACAGCGAAACCGCGGAGATACCGCCGAGTGCGTCGCCAATAATCTTGGGTACGCATATCAACGGTACGTCGCCAGACATCATCTTTGGTAGTATGCGGCATCGGTAAAGACTCGTAATGTGCGTAAGCCTCTAACCGTTTATCACGCATCCACTGTGGTTCAGTTGCTGCTATTTTTTGAAGAAATTCTTTTGAAAAATCACCTTTTTGCAATTTTTTATCCTTTATTGGTTGTCGGTTGTCAGTTATCAGTTTTCAGTTAAGAGGTCTTGACGTAACAATTCACTATTTTTTAGCATACTCCACGTTTGGACGGATTGTTACAAAGCGTCTCTTAACTGAAAACTGATAACTGACAACCGATAACCCTTAACCCACTGAACCTTCCATTTGAAGTTGAATGAGACGGTTCATTTCCACAGCATATTCCATTGGCAGTTCCTTAACAAGAGGCTCAATAAATCCGTTGACAATCATCGTAGAGGCTTCCTCTTCCGAAAGCCCACGACTCATCAAGTAGAAGAGTTGTTCCTCGCCTATTTTGCTGACGCGTGCCTCGTGTTCAATGTTGGTGTCGTTTTCACCGATCTCAATGACCGGATAGGTGTCTGAACGGGAATCCTTGTCAAGGATAAGTGCGTCACAAACGACGTGCGACTTACACCCTTTTGCCCCCTTTGCAACATCCACCCACCCGCGATAACTCGATCGACCGCCATCTTTACTGATACTCTTAGAGGTTATCTGCGAAGTGGTGTGCGGTGCGCAATGATAAACTTTCGCGCCTGCGTCTTGGTGCTGTCCCTTGCTGGCGAAAGCGATAGAGAGGATGTCGCCACGTGCGCCCGGTTCCATCATATAGACACTCGGATACTTCATCGTTAACTTGCTGCCGAGGTTACCATCAACCCACTCCATTTGCGCGTCCTCATAAGCAAATGCCCGCTTCGTGACGAGATTATATACATTGTTCGCCCAATTCTGGATAGTGGTATAACGGACTCGCGAACCTTTCATGCAAACAATCTCAACGACTGCGCTGTGCAGAGATTCGCTGCTGAATGTCGGTGCGGTACACCCTTCAACGTAATGAACCTGTGAACCTTCATCAGCGATAATGAGTGTTCGTTCAAACTGTCCCATGTTTTCGCTGTTAATACGGAAGTAGGCTTGCAGTGGATATTCAACCTTCACACCTGGGGGGACATAAACGAAACTGCCACCACTCCAGACAGCACTATTGAGTGCAGCGAACTGGTTATCCGCAGACGGGATGATCGTTCCGAAGTATTTCTTGACCAGATCCGGGTACTCTTTGATAGCAGTATCGGTATCAAGGAATACAACGCCGATTTTGTCCAATTCTTCGACGATGTTATGATAAACGACTTCGGAGTCGTACTGTGCACCGACACCGGCGAGGAATTTCCGCTCGGCTTCAGGAATACCAAGTCGATCAAAAGTCTTTTTGATATCGTCGGGTACATCGTCCCAGCTGCGTTCACTCCGATCGGAGGCTTTAACGTAGTAGTAGATGTCGTCAAAATCGAGTTGCGAGAGGTCACCGCCCCATTTTGTCATTGGCTTCTGCTTGAAAATCTTATAAGCCTCAAGGCGGTACTGGCGCATCCAGTCGGGTTCACCTTTAATGTCGCACATCTGATTAATGACTTCCTCGTCCAATCCCTTGCGTGACTTGAACGTGGGTTTAATATCGTCGTGGAACCCGTATTGATACTCTTTGCTAACTCCAAGTTCTTCAATCGTGTTCTTTTCAGAATTTTCCATTTTACTTCCTCCTTCAGTAGCCGTCGGTATTCAGTTATCGGTTTTCAGTAAGCAGGATGTCTTTCTGATAATTGATAACCGTGTCCTGACAACTATTCATCAATACCGTGTTTTTCACGAATCGGATCGTAGCCCTCTGCTTCTAACACCTGTGTCAATTCCCATCCGCCGGATTCAACGACTCTCCCATCAAGCAGGATATGTACGAACTGCGGGCGGATATAGTCCAATAACCGTGGATAGTGAGTGATAATCAGGACACCCAAATCCGGTCCGATCAACTGACTCACGCTTTCACCGACGATTCGCACAGCATCAATATCGAGTCCGGAATCGGTTTCATCGAGAATAGCGATTTTCGGTTCAAGCATTGCGAGTTGTAGGATTTCAGCACGTTTCATCTCACCGCCAGAGAATCCATCGTTGAGATATCGTCTTGCGAAAGAATCGTCAACGCCGAGTTGTTGCATCTTCTCGCGAAGTTCTCGCCGGAATTCGCGCATCGGAATCAGTCCGTCGTTATCGGAACCGTTCGCCCCTTTGCCACGAACAGCACTAACCGCGAGCCTTAGAAAATTCGCCAAACTGACCCCTGGGATCGCCGTTGGATACTGGAAAGCGAGGAAAAGTCCGAGTTTAGCGCGTTCGTTGGGTTCCAATTCCAGGACATCGACACCATCGAAAATCACCTCACCGGAATCAACCTGGTAAAGTGGGTGCCCCATCAAACCTTAAGCGAGGGTACTCTTACCGGACCCGTTTGGGCCCATAAGCGCGTGGATTTCACCTTGTTGGACATTTAAATTTAATCCGTTGATAATTGGGTTGCCTTGCACACTGATGTGCAAGTCTTTAATTGTCAACTCATTGGCCATTTTTTAATTTCGGACTCCTTAATTATGCTAAATTTAGAACATTTAGTACTTTGCTACTTGCGAGCGCATTTCGTTTCACTATTGCTGTTAATCGATTCATAGTTGATTTTAGTACTTATCCACCAATCCTTGACATATTTCGCTCCGGTTTAACAAAATCTGTTGCATTAATCTTGTGCCCCGCCTCTTTCTGCTCGACTGCCTTGAGAATTAATTCTGCGATCGTTTCATCATCTACACCTTCGCGTAGTGGTGTCAGTAGATCGGTTTCCGTTAGTGAGAAGAGACAGGTACGAAACTTCCCATCAGCAGTAATACGAACCCGATTGCAATTTTCGCAAAACGGATCACTCACAGAAGGGATAACACCCACTTCGTTCCCGTTATCCGAAAAACGATAACGTTTCGCAGTGTCACTCTTCGCCTCGCCGTTCACAGTGACTGGCGTGAGTGGATAGAGCGCGTTGATTTTTTCGATAATCTCTTTTCCCGGAATGTACATGTTGCGTCCCCAAACATCATCGGCATCCAGCGGCATAAATTCGATGAATCGGAGTTGGTAGTTATTTTTCCGTGCGAAGGTCGCCAAATCAACAATCTCGTCGTCGGTAAAACCTCGCATTGCGACAGCGTTGACTTTAATCGGATGAAAGCCGCATTCGTGCGCCGTCTTCAACCCCTTAAGCACACGAGAAAGTACTTTTCGGCGGGTCATCTGCTCGAATTTCTCTTCGTTAAGCGTGTCCAAACTCACATTAATCCGACGGAGTCCAGCATCGTAGAGTGCCTGTGCTTGGCTAATGAGTCCGATGCCGTTCGTTGTCAAACTAATGTCCTTGAGTCCTTCCAACTGCGTTAATCGCTTTATGAGTGCTGGTACGCCGGGACGGACAAGCGGCTCGCCGCCCGTAATCCGCACTTTGTTCACACCCAACCCGACGAAAATACGCGCGAGATGTAAAATCTCGTCATAAGTCATGAGTGCCGCATCTGGCATGAAGGTCATGTCTTCGGGCATACAGTAGATGCATCGAAAGTTGCAGACATCGGTAACCG
>VXXH01000604.1 GCA_009835515.1 Candidatus Poribacteria bacterium | reverse complement strand
GCAATATAGGGAGGGTTCTCATAAAACTGCGACATATATTTACCATCTGTTGTTTCATTGAACAACAGCTGTTCAGCAGTCTCAAAGCCCGTATCTCGTGCTTCGTTCTTGTTTTTCGCTTCATTGAGGGTGGCAACCCACCGCTCTCCACGAAGGGCAGCAGCTGCCCTAAAGAGTATGTTTATCGCAGCGTTGTGGTCCCGGTCTAAAGACGTGCCACAAAAACGACAATCAAAGGTGCGTATCGCCAGCGAAAGTTTCTTTGGCGACTTCTGACCGCAACACGAGCATGTTTGCGAGGTATTCTTCGGATCAACTTGGTGGAAAGGCAGACCGTCTCTTTCGGCTATGTCCGCACACCACTTGAAGAATATTCCCCAAGACGCACAACTTTCAACTTCCGTTGTTGGTCATTGCGAGAAACGCGTTCACCTTCAGTCTCCCAAGCAACCTTGCGGTCATGGCGCGCAGAGTTCTGAAGGTCGCAAAGGTGGTCAAGCCACTTAAACAATGTTGTTTCCTGTGTTTTCGTAGGATACACAGGGTATCTAAAAGTTAGTTTCATGGTATATCAGGCATCAGGCGTTTATCCCCTACTAAGTCGGAGGCAAGCACATTGCCAAGTGGCAACGCTTAGTATGCTTGCCAACCTGATACTATTTGAGCAGAATGTGAAAAAAAATAGAGGAGGCGGGCATTCCTCCCAAGTATAAATGCTTGGGCTTCCTGCCCGAAGATTCGGTGAAAGCTGCACAATTTTACGGTGGAAAAGACATAAGGGTCGAAACGGTCCCAGACCCTACACCTGAAGAAGAACAAGTCCTGGTCCAAGTGGAAGCGGCAGGGATCTGTGGAAGTGATCTGCACGGGTATCATCACCAGCCTGAGAAACCCCAATCGCCGCGCATCGGCGGACACGAGTTAGCGGGACTCGTTATGGATACGGGCAAAGGTGTTACGGGGTATGAAAAGGGCGCGCGTGTGGCAGTTGAACCCATTAGTCCTTGTAACAATTGCCCGGAATGCTATAACGGCTACTACAATATCTGCGGAAATTTACGGCACGGTGGCGGCGGTTTTGCAGAGTTTATGGTCGCACGGAAAGCAAACGTATATTCATTGCCAGAGAGCGTCTCCCCTGAAGGGGGAGCATTGGCAGAAGTCTACGCCGTGGCTGTCCATGCTGTTAACAGAGCAATGGTATCCCCTGGCGATCGCGTCGCGATTATCGGTAGTGGTCCCGTGGGATTGACAATTGCGCAGGTAGCAGATGTCGCAGGCGCAACCTCTATCGCTATGTTAGGAAAGCCGGAGGGACCGATACAGATTGCCCGCGATGCGGTGGGTGCTGTACCCATCAATGTAGATAAAACAGACGCTGTAGAGGCTATCAAGGACTGGAGCGACGGACGCGGGGCGGATGTCGTGTTTGAAGCGGTCGGTGGCACAGCGAACACACTCGAACAGGCAACAGAGATTGCCGCAAAACGCGGGCGCGTCTGCATGGTCGGCGGACATCGGACACCGCTCACTTTTTCAGAACGGTTCGCACGGAGCCGAGAACTGACAGTCATCTGGTCCTTCTGTTACGGGAGACGCGGCGGGAAAACCGAATTCCAAGTTGCTATTGATCTACTCGCCGCTGGCAAACTTGATCCAAACCCGCTCGTCACGCACCGGTTCGACTTAGACAATATTAACGAAGCATTCGCTGTCGCTGCAGGGCGCGATGAACACGGGTCTGTCAAAGTGCTCGTGATGCCCAACAATTATAGTGAAGCCCATAAATAAATGGACATCTTTGTAGCATAAACTGTTAGTTTGTGCCAGTCTGAATGCCTGTTATAGGTATTCAGACTGTTTGAGAGTGCCCAATTAATTGTAGGTTTACTATAAGGGAGACGAAATGGAAACACTTAAATTACTCATATTTGTCGGGACAGAAGGTATTTATCACGATCACGCCGGGAACGGGCAGTTCCTCACATCAATGCTCAACGGCACTGATACCATTGAAGCCGATTTCTCGCAAGACTACGATGTACTTGCAGATGGACTTGAAGGATATGACACTGTGCTTTTCTACACCGATGTCGGGGAACTTACAGCAGCACAAGAGAATGGTTTGCTCGACTATATCCGAACAGGCGGTGGGTTCTTCGGGCTACATACCGCAGCCGCGTCGTTCAGGGAATCCGAAGGCTACCACGGTATGCTTAACGGGTTCTTCAACGGGCACAGTCCGTATATGGACTTCACCGTCAATGTCAGCGATCCGAATCATCCCATCACCGAAGGGTTAGCCGATTTTCAGGCGACAGATGAACTCTACTACCTCAAGCACAACCCCGACGCATCACACCACCTGATGCACGCCTACGATGAAACAAAAGATGAAACCCACGTCATGGCGTTCCATCATACGTACGGTGAGGGTAGGGTCTTCTACTTCGCGCTCGGGCACGATATGGCAGTACTTGAAAATCCAAGTTTTCAGACAGTCATCCACCGAGGCGCGCTATGGGCAGGCAATCGACTTTAAAGCGAAATAGCCCTGATCCAATCCGCCGGGTCATTTAGTTTTAAAAATTTGCTTTATATGTGTGTCTATTTTCCTCTGTAGGAGCGAGCTGTGCTCGCGATCCTGTGAAGAAACGTTAACACTTGTAAACGAAAATCAAAATCAAAACCGAAAACTAAATCGTCCTGTACTGCGCGTTGTATTTGCTTGAATTTTGGAGGGTGAATGGTCTATAATAGATTTGTCAGCTACTGTATCTCTGCTGTGATTTCATTTGAAGAAGGGTGTGAGCAAGTTTATAAATCAGAACGATAAGGACAATACATTAATGCCTGAATCAAACCCAACAAACGAAGCCCTCAACACCCTCCGCGAGAAACTTCGCGATATGTTTCACTTCGCACATAACGACCTCGATTTTGGTATCTTCCGTATTCTCAAAATTAAGCGCGATGAAGTCAATCAATTCATTGACGAGAAGCTGCCCAGCATAGTAGACAAAGCACTTAGTGGAGTTGCCCAGGCACTTTACGACAGCCAACTTACTAAGGTCAGAGAATTCGTCAATGAATATGGTAGCAAAAGACACAGGGACAGTCTTGAAAACATTGCCGAGAGTACGCAACTACTGATAGATTTTCTCCAGACTGAAGATATGGAAGAACTCATTGCCCCACTGGAAACAAACTTGGACGAACTCAAATCCAAACTCGCCTTCCGTGTCTATAACCACGTCCACAGTTTTTTTGAAGGCTACTACCGAGATGGTGACTTCGGCTATAACGATAGGAGTACTGCTTCTTACAAGGTGAATTATCCGGACGAAGCAGATTATAACGGTGCAGATACGCTCTTTCACTGGAAATGTCGAGACAGTTACTACGTCAAAACAGCAACGGGTTTCAATAGCGTTACCTTTGAGATTGAAGGGAAACGGATTGAATATAGGTTAGAGGGAAAAGCAAGCTCCGGTATCTCACAGAACAATAACCGCGACGATTTCAAACACTATCGTTTTGATAGAATCGAGCCTCCCAAGCCTGACGATCCTGAGCAGACATGGCGCGTCATCCTTCATTTGGCAGAGACTTCAACGCTAAAAGCTGAAATTTATAGTGAAATGAACGCACAGATTTTCAGTGAAACGGACAATGTAGACCTTTATCTCCACGAAAGTCCCAAGAAAGGTGAGGAATTGAGTAAACCGATTTTTAAGGACCTCGCGAACACTTACGACAAGGTAAACGATGGCAGATTACAAGGCATCAAAGCGTTACACATCAACTTAGAAAGTTATGCGGGGAAGTTGGCAAGCCATCTCGATTTCAAGGAACTTGGGAAAAACAATAAAGAACGGCAAGCAGCACTTGAAAAACGTCCAAGAGTCCATCGATTTTACACTTTTGACAAAAACTTGAACACTTTCTTTGTTGGCATGGATTCCGATTATTTTATCCACAAGGATTTGGATAGATTCCTGAAAACCGAGCAACGCCGTTATATCCAGAACACTATCCTTGGCGATCTGGACACGCTTTTGAATCCCAGCCCTGACAATCAAGCATTCGCTATAGCAACAGCATTCCGCAGTGTCACAGATGAAGTGATTGCCCTGCTCGTTGCTGTTGAGACTTTTCAGAAGCAGCTATTTCTAATGAAGAAAAAGGTTGTCTCTACGGATTATCTTATTTCTGTCGGTAAAATTTTGGCGGCGACAAAAGAGGACACTACCGAACGCGAAGCAATCATCTCTCAGATTCTGGAAAACGAGGCGCAACTTACCGACTGGCGTGAAACTTTCGGTATTGACATTACAGAGCAGCTGCCATTGCTTGAAGGGTTATATCCTACACTTCCATTGGATACTCAGTACTTCGACGAAGATTTTATTGACAAACTTCTTGCCCTGTTTGACGATTTGGAATCACAAATTGACGGTGTACTATTGAACAGTGAAAACTTCCAAGCCTTGGATTTATTGGTGGAGAAATACCGTGGTACCATAAGGTGTGTACACATTGATCCACCGTACAACACCAACACGAGCGGTTTCCTTTACAAAAATAATTATCAGCATTCCAGTTGGCTAACCATGATGGAGAATCGGTTGTCCCTCGCCGAGCAGTTGATGGCACCGGATAGCTGCATTCTTTGCCACATTGATGAGAATGAATATGAAAATCTGTTTCAAGTATTCAATACCCTGCCCATGAAGAACCAGGGAACTATTGTTTGGGATAAAAGGAACCCGGTTAGTGGAGCAAACCGAATAGCGACACAGCATGAATACGTAGTTTGTTGTTCTAAAGGTAATATGAAACTCCACTATTACAGTCTTAACCGAGAGGCAATTCTTAAGAAAGCAGATGCTTTGGTAAAAAGGCATGGAGGTTTGACATCAGAGTGCCATAAGGAGTTTAAAGATTGGCTTAAGAGTAGATCCGAATTTAATGATGGAGATCGGGCCTTTTCAAAAATAGACGAAACAGGGTCAGTCTATCAAACTATTCACATGGGAGCCCCTGAACCTCGAACTGATCCCAAATACTTTGAGCCTTTAATT